>DATCEL010000271.1:0-8225 GCA_036510115.1 Caulobacteraceae bacterium | reverse complement strand
CGTGAAGGTGCGCGCGGGGCCGCCGTGATTGTCGTAGGCGCCAGCGATGACGCGCACCGCGCCGGCACCCCCCGGTAGGTCGACGGCCGGGATATCCCCCGAAACGATCGACTGATATCCGGGTGCGGAGAGCTTGTCCTTGGCCGGCAGATTGATCCAGAGCTGAGCGACTTCGAATATGCCGCCGTCGCGAGTGAAGGCTTCGGAGTGGAATTCTTCGTGCAAAATGCCGCTTGCCGCGGTCATCCACTGCACATCGCCCTGGCCGATGACGCCGCCTTTGCCAGTGGAGTCGCGGTGGGCGACCTCGCCTTGATAGACAATCGTGACCGTTTCGAAGCCGCGGTGCGGGTGGACGCCCACGCCCCGCGGGGTTGCCGCCGGTTCGAAGCGTCTAGGCGCGGCGTAGTCGAGCAGGAGGAAGGGGGAAAGGCGTTCGCTCTCGCGAGGGGAGAAGAGAGAACGAACGGGAAAGCCGTCTCCCACCCAATGACCGGCGGGCGCTTTCATCACCGCAAGAAGGTTTCTCATGATCGGATCTCCGGTTGGCGCTGAACCGCGCCTTCACGAACCCAGATAGGAAGAGACTGACTTCGCCGCCAGGGGTGTTCACTGTCTCCGACTGAATACAGAAGTTGAACCAAATTATTCAGCGTTCACGAGTGGTCTAACCGGTTGCATTCAACAAAACCCTCCGTTCCAATCGCATGTATTTGCCAAGCGGAATATGACGCTTGCGCCGCCGAAGCGCGGTACGGATTTGTCCGAAGCCGGTTAGGGCGGTCAGAAACGGTGCGAAATTCCGATGTAGGGGGCAACGCCAGGGGTGGCGCGGTTGAGACCGAAATTAACCCCCGCGTCGAGCTGCGTATCGCGCCCCAATACGACGGCGGCGGCGACATCCGCTGAGTATTGCCGCACCTCTCCGGTCGGGTCGAAGTCCCACTGAGCCCAAAGTTCGCCGAAGAGGGTGACGTTGTGCGGCAGCGACAGGCCGAGATTTAAGTCTTGTGAAAAGGCGAGGTGGTGACCGTCGTTGGCGGCGTTCTCCAGGTCGTCGGCCTCCGGCTGCGCGGTGAGGTTCAGAGTCGATGAAAGCTTGACGTTGACGGGCGCGATGAGACCGCCCTCCCACGCCCCGTTTCCCAGTCCCGCCCGTGCGGTGGGGGCTTTGACATAGGGAATGAGCGCTGCCTGCACGCCAGGCGTGTTGAGAAATTCGTACTTCAGCCGGAAGTAGAGATCGCTGACACCCGTTTGGCTGTTGCTCGCGCCTTTTCCGTCGCGCGTCCGCACGATCTCAAGAGGATCAAAATTGACCTCGATGTCCAGCTTGGGCGTCAGGCCGTATTTCAACGTCGGGTTGAAGAGCAGCCAGGTGTCCGACGAGGCGCCCGAAACGTTCATGAAGGTGGCGTTGACGAGGTCCGCCTCTACCTGAAAATGCCCGACATCGACCGTGCACGGACCGTTGGATTTGGTGGGTCGGTCCGCGCAGATCGGCTGCAAGCCGGGGGCGTCCTGGGCGCATACGGAGGTCGCCGCCAGGAGGGCAGCGCATCCGAGACCGCAAGATCCGTTCCGCCTCAACCAAGGAATCATCGCCGGCTCCGTTCTAGCGGACAGGATTGAAGGGAAAGGCGAGCAAGGCAACGTAGGGCGCCATCGTGAAGGTCAATCGCCGGCGATATTGACGGGTCGAGAGCCGAGTTTTTCAGGCGTCTCGGTCAACACTTCGAGCGAGACCCGACCCGTCTCGGGCACGAGCAGCCATGTGGCGACGGCGCCGAGCGCCGCTATGACCGCGATGATCCAATAGGGACCGGACGGCCCCATCTGCTTGAAAAGAAGTGGGAAAGCGAAGGAGCTGATCGCCGCGCCGATACGCCCGCCGGCTACGGTGACGCTCTGCGCCACCGTGCGAATGCGCGTCGGGGCAAGTTCAACGCCGAGCATGCCGGCGCCGGAAACCAGTCCCGGACCGGTCTCGGCGATATTGAACAGACCGAACACGAAAAACCCCAATACGGGCATGGCAAGAAGTTGATGTTGCATCAAGGCGAAGATCGCCACCAACACCGCGCCGACAAGAAAACCCCAGGCCTGGAGCGGCTTGCGGCCAATGCGGTCGATAAGAAAGATGGACCCCAGGACGGAGGCGGGGAGGATGAAGATGATCTGTAGCAGAATGGAGAATTTCACCGGGCCGATCCCCATGCTCTGAGCGATCAGATTGGGGCCGAACAGGATTCCGCCATAGATCACCAAATCGTAGAGCATCCACAGTACGGCTGCGGAAAGGATCGCGCGGCGATGCTGGGCGAAGACGGCCCAGAAGGCGCGCGCGTCTCGACTGGGCGCCGTGGCGGCCGCCCCGGTGATCCGTTGAATGACCTTGACTGCTTCGTCGCCTTCGCCGGCCAGGCGGCCGAGAAAGCGCGCGGTCTCAGGCATGCGGCGGCGAAGGTAGAGTACGCCCAGGGCCGGGACCGCCCCCGCCGCGAGCACGATGCGCCACTCCAGCTCCGATGACACGCCCAGCGCGTCCAGCAACAGTTTGAAGAGAGCCGCGGCCAGGGCGCCGAGGGGCCACATGGTGCCAAAGCCAAGGCCCAGGGCGCGTCCGCGGTCGGCGCGATTGGCATGTTCGGCCATGATCGTGGGCGAAAGCACATAGTCGCCGCCGACGCCGATGCCGAGAATGAAACGGAGGGCGACAAGCCAGACAAGGTCTGGCGCGAACGCCTGAGCCAGGGCCGCCAAGCCCAAAATGAGTACGTCAACGCCATAAAATCGCTTGCGTCCCCATTGCCCCAAGACGCCGAAGGCCAAAGCGCCCACGACCGACCCGATGAGAGCCGATGCGGTGAGCATCGCGGTCTGCAGATCGGTCAGTTTAACGTGGCCGAAGGAAGCGAGAACCTGGGGCAGGACCAGACCGAGGGATGAGAGGTCATAGCCGTCGCAGAATACGCCGAGGCCCGTGGTCAGGGTCGCGAGCCAGTGGAATGATTTGAACTTCTGCTCGTCGATCGCCGCGAATTCGCCCTCAGCCACCCGAACCCCCATTCTCACCAAGTCGAACGCATCGCGCCCGTGGCCACGCTGGAACCCGACATGTCCCAAGCCATCAGACCGGCCGGCATGGCGGGCAGAGGCTTGGCGCCGGCAGGCCAGCCCGGGGTGTAGTCCGAATAGCGGACGTCGAGAAAACCGTGACCCCGCGGTCGGAACGTTACGGCCATGCCGCTCGATGCTTGCCAGACGAAGTGTGTCCACTTGCCGGGCTCAACCAGAATCGGCGTCGGCCTACCTTGCACCGTTCCGCTGGTTACTGCGGTGTCGGTTAGCAGATCGAAATGAAGGATTGATGTCGGATTGATTGCGGCGGACATGGTGATCGTCCCGTCCGCGGATTTGCTAACCGCGATCTTGGGGGCGGGGGCGGCGGCCGGGCGCGCCGGCGCGGCCCAGACCGGCTTGGAAAAAGTCGCAAGGCTCATCCGGCGGATCCTGCCGCCATCCGCTGTCAACACAGCTTGGGTCCATGGATCGGGGGCGAAAGGACTGGCGCGCCAAGCGTGGCCGCTTCCGGCGTCGACGACATACAGAGGTTCGGCGACGCGTGGATAGCGCGGAGTCCACGGGCTGGTGAAATGCAGCCATAGGGCCATGCCGAGCGCGGCCACGAGAGCGACCGCCGCAAGCCCGGCGGCGGCGCCGCGGGTCCCCGGCCTCGGCCACAGCAAGGGCCACAAAGCCATGGCCGCAAGCCAAACAGGCAGGGCCGGAAGCTCTGGCAAGTCCATGGCCTGCAGGAGGCTATGGATGAGACCACCCGTCCAAGCGACGGTCAGCACCATGAGAACAAGCGCGCCGGCCCAGCGGAGCGGCGCCGGCGCCTGTTGCGTGGGCGCGACGAGATTGGCGATCACGGCCCCGGCTGCCAAGGGCCACGCGATCACGAACGCGGTGGTGGGCGCGAGGATTTGCAAAGTCGTCGCCGCGACAATGCCGGCGACAAGGAATCCTATCCACACTCCGGCGAAATTTCCCGGACGCCCGAGCAGAATGAGGCTGAGGACAACGACCACACCGCTCTCGATGAGCGCGGATGTGTCGACGCCGCCGAACGCCGCGCCGAGCAGGACGGCCGCAATGGCGATGACCACGGCAGCGAAGCGGGCTTCGCCCAGGGGAAGCGCGAACAGGACAAGCAGGGCCGACGCCAGGGCGGCCGCCGCGATCGCCACCTCATATTGTGGGAACCGGGCCAGTAGGGCTCGGCCCTCGATCCAGCCGAAGCCGATCCCGGTCAAATGACGAACAAGATGCAAAGCTAGGGCGGCGACGGCGAGCAGGAGAAATGTCGCCCCAAATCCCTGGAGAAGATCGAGCCAACTCAACTCTTCCGCCTTACGCGCCCGAACGGCGGCGAAGGCGATAAGACCGGCGATGGCCGCGAGGAGGATCCACCCGGCCCCGGTCGGATAGGCAAGGATGTAGTCGCCGACGAGATTGCCATAGACGGCATCGGCGGTCCGCGAGGGCAGGGCCGCCGCCGAGGCGAGAGCACGGGCGGGTCCCAATATCGCCTCACCCATCTGCTGGACCGAACCCTGGTCCAACACCGCGACGGTCGAGCTTGGAGAATGATAGTCGAACTGGCGTCCTATGAACGCGAAGTTCAATCCGGGGACGCCTGCCGCCTTGGCGACGGTATAGTCCGTGCTGTTCGGCAGTAATTTGTAGACAAATACTGACAGGGAGTTGGCTGCCGCCATCTTCGCGGTTCGGCGGAAAAGATCGACGGCCGCCCCATTGTCAGGGCCCGTCTCGAACATCTGCGCGCGGCCGCCACCCCCACGGGTGTCCAGATTGATGTCGAAGCCCACATGTTTCGCGGCTGGATCGTCGGCAAAGAAGGCTGTCGCGCCCAGAAGGCCGGGCTCCTCGCCATCGGTGATGACGATCATGACATCTCGCAGGGGCTGACCTGAAGCCTTGATCGCGCGCATGACCTCAAGGGCGTCCGCCACCCCAGTCGTGTCGTCAGCCGCGCCGGGGGAGCCCGGCACGCTGTCACGGTGGGCCATGATGGCGACGGCCGGCAGGGCCGAGTTCCGCCCGCGCAGCACCCCGATGACGTTTTCAACATGCGCGCCACCCACCCAACGCTCGTCGTGGTAGGTCTCCGAACGCAGGGCGTCGTCACTTTGCACCCGCGGCGATAGGCCCAGTTCGGTCATCCGTCTGACCAGGTAGTCGCGCACGGCGGTATTGGCGGGCGATCCGATCGGATGCGGCACAGCGCCCATGACCGCGATGTCGCGCATCGCCCGACCGGCGGAAAACGCCGGTGCTGGTGCGTTGGCGGCCGCGGGGTTCGGCGTCTCGGTGGTGACGTAGAAGAGTCCGAATGCGGCAACGAGCACGGCCAGGAGGGCGGCTATCCGCAACATGCCAGGGTCTCGTGACTCTCTTTTTCGCGCTCGAAGGCAAGATGCGCGATCACGCCAAGAGGCGCAATGCGCTGGCCAAGCGGGCGCCAGCGCTCCATGCTCACAGCGGAAGTTCAACCGAGGTACGAGGCGATGTCGGAACTGATGGTGCGTCGCGATGTCGGGCGCGTGGCCCATCTCATCTTGAACCGCCCGGACAAGCTGAACGCCCTCAGCATCGCCCTATTCGAAGCACTGGATGCCCACGTCTCAGAGATTGAACGCGATCCGGTCGGCGCGGTGGTGCTTCGCGGCGCGGGTCGGTGCTTCTCGGCCGGTCATGACCTCAACGATATCGCCGCCGGCGAAGCGCCGCCGAGACCCAACTACCAATCTCATGTGATCGAGCGGCTGGCCGATTTGCCGATGCCAGTCATCAGCGCCGTCCACGGCCATTGTTACACGGGCGCCCTCGAGCTCGCGCTCGCCGGCGATATCATCGTGGCCGCCGAGAGCGCCAGGTTCGCCGACACTCACGCCCGCTGGGCGCTCACGCCGGTTTGGGGTCTTAGCCAGAGGCTCCCGCGGCGCGTCGGAACCTATAGGGCGCGCGAAATGATGTTCACCTGCCGGACCTATTCCGGTCGGGAAGCAGAGACCTTCGGTCTCGCCAATTTCACCGTGCCGGATGCTGAATTGGAAGGCGCCGTCGACAAGCTCGTAAGGGAGATCCTGACCAATTCGTCCTTTAGCCACGCCGCCAACAAACGGCTGCTCTCCGCCACCGACGGAATGGCCCTGGGCGCCGGTCTGGCTCATGAAATCTACCACGGCGAAGGTCGAGGACCTGACATGGCTGAGCGAATCGCCGCCTGGCGTGCCCGTTGACAGATCTCGCCATCTTTTTTGAGCACCCCCTGTGGTTCAAGCCCCTGTTCGCGGCCCTTGACGCCAGGGGCTTCGATTGGAAAGCGATCAGGATCGAGGATCACGTCTTCGATCCGGCCGAGCAATCCGCGCCAGCCCCAGTGATCTTCAATCGTTTGGCCATGTCGTCCCTGTCGCGTCAGGCCGAGCATGGCTTGTTTCATTGCTTGGCGGCCTTCGATCACTGGGACGGCGCCGGGGCGAGGGTGATCAACGGCGCCCGACCGCTCGCCTACGACCTCAGCAAGGCCCGCCAACTGAGTCTTTTCCGACGCGCCGGGCTCGATACGCCGAGAACACGCGTCGCTCATCGTCGAGAAGATGTGCCGCGCCTCGCGGAGGAGATCGGCTATCCCGTTATGGTCAAGGCGAATGTCGGCGGCTCAGGCGCCGGCATCATTCGATATGACCGACGCGACGAGCTAGTCGAGGCGACCGCGGACGGGCTTACGCCAATGGGCGTGGATGGTGTCGTCCTGGTTCAAGAATATGTGCCGGCGCGGGATGATCGCGTCATCCGCTGTGAAATCCTGGATGGAGCGTTTCTCTACGCCATCGCCCTTGAAGGGGTCGGCGCGACTTTTGACCTTTGCCCAGCCGACGTCTGTTTGGCCGAGAAGCCGACAATTGCGGTTACCGCCTTCCATCCGCCGGCGGAACTCATCGACGCCGTGCTTCGCGTCGGCGCCATGACCGGACTTGATGTCGGCGGCATGGAATACATGGTCGATGACCGGGACGGCCAGGTGAAGTTTTACGACTTCAACGCCATGTCGAACTTTGTTGGCAAGCCGCTTGAAATCCTCGGTTTCGACCCTCACGACAATCTTCTGGATTTCATCGAGCGTGAGATCGCGCGGGCCGAGGTGTCGGGATGAGATATGGGTTTTGGGCTCCGGTGTTCGGTGGATGGCTGCGCAATGTCCGCGATGAAGGCATGGTCGCGAGTTGGGACTACACGCGCGCCTTGTGTCAGCGGGCCGAACAGATCGGCTATGATCTGACACTGGTCGCCGAACTCAACCTCAACGACATCAAGGGAACCGACCAGCCCGCGCTCGACGCCTGGTCGACAGCCGCGGCTCTGGCCGCGGTGACCAGCCGGCTGGAATTAATTGTCGCCGTCCGGCCCAACTTCCACCAACCGGCGCTTTTCGCCAAACAGGCGGCGAACATCAGTCGGATCGCCGGCGGCAGGCTGTCGCTCAACGTGGTCTCCTCGTGGTGGGCGGAAGAGGCCAAGAGCTATGGCCTTGCCTTCGATGAGCATGACGATCGCTATGCGCGCACGCGCGAATGGTTGGAGGTCGTCGAGGGTCTGTGGCGTGATCCGCGGTTCAGCTTCGATGGCGAGCGCTATCGTCTGAAGGACGCGGTCTGCGAACCCAAGCCTGAGCGAAAACCGATCGTCTATGCCGGTGGCGAATCCGAGGCCGCGAAGACTTTGATCGCCGAGCGCTGCGACGCCTATGTCATGCATGGCGACGAGCCCCGGGTTATCGCCGCAAAGGTTGCGGACATGAGAAGCCGCCGCGAACGGGCCGGAAGGCCGCCGATGGTGTTCGGAATGGCTGCCTACGCCATCGTTCGCGACACGCGCGAAATGGCGCGCGCCGAGGCGGCCCGAATCACCACCCTCAATCCGAAGGCGCCCGGCTTCGCTAATTTCAACCAGTGGATTGGCGGCACCGAACTCGAGCGGGAGCTAAAAATCCAGGAGTATTCCGTTTCGAATCGCGGGCTCAGGCCGGAACTGATCGGCGCTCCCGCCGAGGTCCGTGCGCGGATCGTGGAATTCGAAGCGGCGGGCGTCGACCTTCTGCTCTTGCAGATGAGCCCTCAGCTCGAGGAGATGGA
>DATCEL010000270.1:0-6982 GCA_036510115.1 Caulobacteraceae bacterium | reverse complement strand
ACGACATAACAACGAGGGCGATATTGGTCATCTACCGATCTCTTTGCGAATGTGTTGACACTGTACAAAATGCCACGCGGATTTCTGGCCGAGGCGCCCGATTTTTCAGCACTTAAAATACATATCGAACTCGACGGGGTGTGGGTGGAGCTGGAGGCGGATGACCTCCTCCATCTTGAGTTCGATGTAGGCGTCGATGAAGTCGTCATCCATGACCCCGCCCTTCTTGAGGAAGGCGCGGTCGCGATCGAGATGGTCGAGGGCCTCTTTCAGGGAGCCGCAGACCTCGGGGACCTTCTTCTGCTCGCGCGGGGGAAGGTCGTAGAGGTTCTTGTCCATCGGGCCGCCGGGATCGATCTTGTTGTCGATGCCGTCGAGGCCGGCCATCAAGAGGGCGACGAAGGTGAAGTAGGGGTTGCCCATGGGGTCTGGGAAGCGGACCTCGATGCGCTTGCCCTTGGGGCTCTCGACGTGGGGGATGCGGATGGAGGCGGAGCGGTTGCGCGCCGAATAGGCGAGCTTGACCGGGGCCTCGTAGCCGGGGACCAGGCGCTTGTAGGAGTTGGTGGTCGAGTTGGCGAAGGCGTTGATGGCGCGGGCGTGCTTGATGATGCCGCCGATGTAATAGAGGCAGGTCTGGGAGAGGCCGGCGTATTTGTCGCCGGCGAAGAGGGGTTTGCCCTTGGCCCAGATCGACTGGTGGACGTGCATGCCAGAGCCATTGTCGCCGAACATCGGCTTGGCCATGAAGGTGGCGGTCTTGCCGTAGGCGGCAGCGACGTTGTGGATGACGTATTTATAGAGCTGCAGGCGGTCGGCCATGGTCATCAGGTCGGAGAACTTGAGGCCGAGCTCATGCTGGGCGGGGGCGACCTCGTGGTGGTGCTTCTCCGGCTCCATGCCCAGCTCGCCCATGACCGCCAGCATCTCGCCGCGCAGGTCCTGGGCTGAATCCACCGGGTTGACCGGGAAGTAGCCGCCCTTGGGCCCGGGCCGGTGGCCCATATTGCCTTCCTCGTAGGCCCGCCCGGTGTTGGCCGGCAGTTCGATCGAGTCGAAGGAATAGCGGGTGTCGTGGGCGGCGGTCGCCCAGCGGACGTCGTCGAAGATGAAGAACTCCGCCTCCGGCCCGAAATAGACCGTGTCGCCGACCCCCGACGCCTTCACGTGGGTCAGAGCCTTGCGGGCCATCCCCCTCGGATCGCGGTTGTAGGGCTCGTTGGTGTCCGGGTTCAGGACATCGCAGAACAGGGTCAGGGTCGTCTGCTGGTAAAACGGATCGATCGCCGCGGTCGATAGATCCGGCCGCAGCTTCATGTCCGACTCGTTGATCGCCTTCCAGCCGGCGATCGAAGAGCCGTCGAACATCGTCCCGTCCGACAAGAACTCCTCATCGACCATCGAGGCGTCAAAGGTCACATGCTGCAGCTTGCCGCGCATGTCCGTGAACCTCAGGTCCACGTAACCCGCCTCCTTCTCCTTCATCAAAGCCCGGATCTCAGAAGGCGTGGTCATGTTGGTTCAGTGTCCCGATGGCTGGCGGTGGAAATTGAGAAACTCAAGGGTTAGATGGCGGCGCGGCCGGTCTCGCCGGTGCGGATGCGGATGACCTCGATGACCTCGGTGACGAAGATCTTGCCGTCGCCGATGCGGCCGGTGCGGGCGGCGGTCTGTATGGCCTCGACCGCCGCGGGGAGCTGATCGTCTTCGACGACGACCTCGATTTTGATCTTGGGCAGGAAGTCGACGACGTATTCCGCGCCGCGGTAGAGTTCGGTCTGGCCCTTCTGGCGGCCGAAGCCTTTGGCCTCGATGACGGTCATGCCCTGAAGGCCGAGGGCCTGGAGCGCCTCCTTGACCTCGTCGAGCTTGAACGGCTTGATGATCGCTTCGATCTTCTTCATCCGCTCCGATCCTAAAAGCCCAACCGAGGCCATGCGCTAAAGTCCGATCCGGGCCGGTCCTGTCAATGGCGTCGGCGCGGTTCGGGGCCGTCGATCGAGTGCGTGGCGGCGATGGCGGCGCGGATCATCTTCCCAGGAGGTAGGCGGCGAACAGGTTGTAGTCGCTGCCGGGCACGCGCTGCTGGCCTCCGGTGTAGAAGACGCCATAGGTTCGTCCGACGCCCGGCGGCCACGGATCGTTGATCCGCAGCATGGTGCCCGAGGCGTCCGGGGCGCTGTCGCTGTAGATCGCGCTGATCACCGAGGCGTGGGCCCAGCTGTTGGCGCCCGAGCCGCCGGCGCCGATGGCCAGCACCGGGCTGGCCCGCAGGAACGCGGTCATCTGCGCCACCGAAATGCTGACCATGGAGCTGATCACCCTCAGCCCGTTCTGCCGGGCGAATACGGCGATGTTGGCCTCGGTCGTTTCCAAGCCGCCATCGCTACCGAGGGTCGCCGCGCCAGGCCCCACCGACATGTTGGTTCCACGCATCATAGTCATGCTGGCGGACCAGCAAGACATGTTTGTCGGCTGGCCAAACGTTCGGATGGGATGTTCGATTTCCGTGCGCAGACCGAGCGCCGTGAATATCGCCGGCGGCGCGGCGCCGGTGGCGGGCCTGATCGCGTGAGCGGTCTGAAAGGCGATCACCGCGTCGCGGGTGCGCTGGCCGAACACGCCATCCTCAACCAACCGCGGTTGGGCGCCTTGTTTGTTGAGCAGACGCTGCAGAAGCTGGGCCTGATAGCCCCGTGTCCCTTGGCTGGCGTTTAACATCGCGGCCTCCCTGACCGGTCACAATTGACCCCTTCAGGAGGGCCTGTCGAGCGCAAATGGCGAACTGCCGGGTGGCGCCTCGCCACGGGCGCGATTGTCCTTGTGGTTGCCAGCCGCGCCCTTAGGATCGCGCCGTGCCTCGCCTCTTCCTCATTCGACATGGCAAGCCGGCCGCCGCCTGGGGCGGTCATGACGACGACCCCGGACTTGAACCCGAGGGCGAAGCCCAGGCGGAATATGCGGCCCGCACGCTCCTGATGCTGCCGACAAGCGAGCGGCCGATCGCGGTCGCCAGCTCGCCCATGCGCCGCTGCCTGGAGACAGCGAGACCGCTGGCGGACGCCTTGGGCGTGCGGGTTGAAATCGTCCCCGAAGTCGGAGAAATTCCAACGCCTCGCGCGCTCGAAGCGGCAGCGCGCGGACCATGGCTGCGCCAGGCGCTGCAGGGGCGATGGTCGGCCATCGACGGCGACCTCGACTATGAGGCGTGGCGACAAGGCGTAACGGCGGCGGTGAGAGCCAGGCCCGGGACGGCTATTTTCAGCCATTTCGTGGCCATCAACGCCGTGGTGTCGCTGCTTGGAGAGACCGATACGGTGACTGTGTTTCGGCCCGGCTACGCCTCGACAACCACCCTCGATATCGTTGGCGGCGATCTGAGGCTCGTGAGCCGCGGATCGGAAGCCGCCACGGGCGTCCTGTGACCGGCGAAGCCCCGGCGCCGCTCTCGCCGCCCAGGGAAATCCTGACGGTCGGCGAAATGGCGGCGGCGGATCGTGAAGCGATCGAGAATGGCGCGAGCGCACTGGAGCTGATGCAGCGCGCCGGCGCGGCGGTCGTCGAGGCGATCACCGCCCGCTTCGAGACCCGGAAGACGGTGGTTCTGGCGGGGCCGGGCAACAATGGCGGCGACGGCTATGTGATCGCCGCCCGGCTGCGCGAGCTCGACTGGCCGGTGAAAGTTGAGGCGCTTTCGCCGCCAAAGACGCCCGAGGCCAAGGCGGCGCGGGACCTCTGGGGCGGGGAGGTCAATTCGCTGTCGCAACGCCTGGCCCCCGACGCTTTGGTGATCGACGCCCTGTTCGGCGCGGGCCTCGATCGCCCGCTCAGCCAAGACGTTTCCCGGCTTGCCCGCCAAGCGCAGCGCTCGCCCGAGCGCGTAGTCGCCGTGGATACGCCGAGCGGACTTTCGGGCGACACCGGCAAACCGATCGGCGACGCCTGCTTCCAGGCGGCCCTTACCGTCACCTTTCATCGCCGCAAGCCGGCGCACGCCCTGCAGCCGGGGCGGGGACTATGCGGCGAGGTGGTGGTGGCCGATATCGGCCTTGGCGCGGTCGCAGTCAGCCTGTTCGAAAACGGCCCGGAGCTGTGGCTGGCGAAATTCCCATGGCCGAGTGTCAGCGCCTACAAGCAGACCCGCGGGCGTCTGATCGTGGTCAGCGGCGAGGCGTGGAGCACGGGGGCGGCGCGCCTGGCCGCCCGCGCGGGCCTGAGGATGGGCGCGGGCCTGGTCACGATCCACTCGCCGCCGGAGGCCTTGATGGTCAACGCCAGCCACCTGGAAGCGGTGATGCTGCGCGGCTTCGAGACCGAAGCTGAGCTCGAGAGCGCGGCCTCCAACGTCGAGGCGGTGGTGATCGGTCCGGCCGCCGGGGTCACCGAGGCGACGCTGTCGAATGTTCTGGCCCTGACCCGCACGGGGGCGGCGCTGGTCGTGGACGCCGACGCGCTGAGCGTCTTTCGCGACGATCCCAGCGAACTGTTCTCGGTCCTTGACCGCGATGATGTGCTGACGCCCCACGCCGGCGAATTCGAGCGGATTTTCCCGGGCCTGCTGGCCAGCCAGCCCGAGCGCGTGTCGGCGGTGCGCGCCGCCGCGGCCAAGGCTCAGGCGGTGGTCTTGCTCAAGGGACCCGATACGGTCATCGCCGCGCCAGACGGACGCGCCGCGATCAACCTCAACGGCTCGCCGTGGCTGGCGACCGCCGGGTCGGGGGATGTGCTGGCCGGATTCATCGGCGGCCTGGTGGCCCAGGGCATGGAAAGCTTCGAGGCCGCGTGCGCGGGAGTGTGGATTCACGGCGCCTGCGCCGAAGTCTTTGGCCCCGGTCTGATCAGCGAGGATTTGCCCGATCTCTCGCCCACGGTATTGAATTGCCTTTACGCCCGAGTCGCCCATGGCCCGGCCAGTTAGGTGAACGAACCCAACCGATGCAAAACCCTTCCCGCAAACCGCTCCTCGCCGCCATCGCCGCGGTCGCCCTGGCCCTCAGCGGCCAGGCCGCGCTCGCCCGAGTCCACCATCATCATCATCAGACCGCGCCGGTGACGGTCATTCACCATCACCATCATCATCATGTAACGACGCGCGTCGTCACCCATCATCGGCATCGCCACGCGACGAGCGTTTCGCGCCACCATCATCACCTGTCCCAGTACGCGCGTCGCCACCGAGCGCGCAGCGACGAAAGCGTCGGTCGTCACCACCACCACGCCATGCGTCACGCCGCCCTCCACCGGCACGCCCAGCTTTGCCAACAGGTGATGGTGCGCCGCAAATGGGTCAGTCACTGCCGCTAGAGTCATGACGGCGGACTCGCCGCCCCGCCGAGCGCTATGTGCGGCATAGCCGGTGTCATCGGCGCTTTGCCGGTCGAGCCGGGCGCCGCCGTGCGCCGCATGCTCCAGGCGCTCGCCCATCGCGGCCCCGACGACGAGGGCGTCTGGCTGGAAGGCAATGCGTGCTTGGGTCAGCGGCGCCTGTCGATCATCGACACCTCGCCGGCGGGTCACCAGCCGATGCTGTCGGCTTGCGGCCGCTACGCAATCACGCTCAACGGCGAGATCTACAACTATCCCGATCTCAGGCGCGAACTGGACGCCGGCGGCCCGATCGCCTGGCGGGGTCATTCCGATTCCGAGACCTTCCTGGAGACGATCGCCCGCTTTGGCGTCGAGGCGGCCCTGGCGCACGCCAAGGGCATGTTCGCCTTCGCGCTCTGGGACCGGCGGACGCGCACGGCCTATCTGACGCGAGACCGGATGGGAGAGAAACCCCTCTGCTACGTCGCCGATGCGAGGGGGCTGGCGTTCGCCTCGGAACTGACCGCCCTGGAAACCTTGCCGGGCGTGTCATCCGATCTTTCGCCGGCGGCTGTGCACCTCTTTTTTCGCTATGGTTACGTCCCCGCGCCGCTGTCGATCCGCCAGGGCGTGAAGAAGCTCGAGCCCGGCTGCCTGCTCACCTGGCGCGAGGGGAGCGAGCCCGTTGTCGCGCCCTATTGGCGTCTCTCTGAGGTGATCGAAACCGGCCGCCAGAACCGGTTCGCCGATGAGGCCGGCGCGGTCGAGGCGCTCGACCAGACGATCCGGCAAGCCGTCGCGCGGCAGATGATTTCGGATGTTCCGCTCGGCGCCTTTCTCTCCGGCGGAATCGATTCGTCGCTGATCACGGCGGTGATGCAATCCTTGTCGCCGGTCCCGATCAGGACCTTCACCCTCGGCTTCGATTCGCCGGAGTTCAACGAGGCGGAACATGCCCGCGCCGTGGCCCGCCACCTCGGGACCGACCACAGCGAACACGTTGTCACCGCCGCCGACGCCCAGGCGATCGCCCCGCGCCTCGGCCATCTCTACGACGAGCCGTTCGCCGATTCCTCGCAGATCCCCGCCTATCTGATCAGCCGCATGGCGAGGGACCAGGTGAGCGTTTGCCTGACCGGCGACGGCGGCGACGAAATGTTCGGCGGCTATGTCCGCTATCCCGGCGTCGATCGGTTGTGGAAGGCCATGCGGCGAATGCCGGCCCGGAGGACCATCGGACGGGCGCTCGAAACCCTGCCGTTGCCGCTGATCGAGGGCGCCCTCGCCTGGCTTGGGCCGGTAGCTCGCCGCTACGCCTCGCGGGGGGCGCTGGGACCCAGCGTGCGCCGCGCCGGCGGCTGGTTGCGCGCGGAGACGCGCGAGGCCTTGTTCGAGGCCACCATGACGTTCTGGCCGGAACCGGGACCGAGACCGGGCGGGGAGGGCGGTGAGATTCCGTCGTGGCGGCCAGCGACGCCCGTCTTCGACAACGGACTGGAGGCGATGCTCTGGCGCGACACGGTCGACTATCTGCCCGGCGACATACTGACCAAGGTCGACCGCGCGGCGATGGCCGTGGGTCTGGAGACCCGCGCGCCATTTCTCGACCCGGACGTGGTCAATCTTGCCTGGCGAACACCTCCGTCGATGAAGGTCCGCGGCGAGACGACCAAGT
>DATCEL010000269.1:0-2169 GCA_036510115.1 Caulobacteraceae bacterium | reverse complement strand
CAGTTCCATCAGTGCGGCCAGCCGCGTGGGCGGTCGCATGTAGTCGCTGAAGATCAGGAAGGTGCCGGTGTAGGGGCGCAAGCCGCAGAGCGCCAGGCCGTTGGCGATCGCGCCCATGGCGTGTTCGCGGATGCCGAAGTGCATGTTGCGGCCGCCCGGGCTCACCGCTTCCAGGTCCCCGGCGCCGTCAAACTCGAGCCGGGTCTTGGTCGAGGGCGAAAGATCGGCCGAACCGCCTATCAGCCAAGGCACGCGCCCCGCAATGACGTTGAGCGTCTTGCCGGAGGCTTCGCGCGAAGCGATGCCCTTGGCGTCGGCCGGAAAGGTCGGAAGCTCGGAATGCCAGCCCTTGGGCAGGCTTCGACTGGCCATCAGATCGAGCTCGGCAGCCAATTCCGGGTGAGCGCGGCGATACTTCGCCAGCATGTCGCGCCATTCGCTCGCTCGTTCGCCGCCGCGTGATCGCATGGCCCCATTCAGGTGCTCGACGACGCCGTCGGGCACCAGGAACTTGGCGTCGGGTGGCCAGCCATAGGCTTTCTTGGTCAGCCTGACCTCTTCTTCGCCCAGCGGATCACTGTGGGCCTTGGAGGTGCCCTGCTTGTGCGGCGAGCCGTAGCCGATGACGCTCTTGACCACGATCAGCGTCGGCCGGTCGTCGGTGGCCAGAAAGGTTTCCACGGCGCGGGCGAAGGCCTCGCAATCGTTGGCGTCGTCGACCGTGACCGTCATCCAGCCATAGGCGCGGAAACGCTCGGGCACGTTCTCGTTGAAGGCGAGTTCGGTGTGCCCCTCGATGGTCACGGTGTTGTCGTCATAGATCCAGCAGAGGTTGCTGAGACGAAGGTGGCCGGCGAGCGAGGCGGCCTCGCTGGCCACCCCCTCCATGATGTCGCCGTCGCTGCACAGGGCGTAGACGTTGTAGTCGAAGAGCGTCGCCTTCGGTTTGTTGTAGCGCGCCGCCAGCCAGCGCGAGGCGATAGCCATTCCGACGCTATTTCCCGCCCCCTGCCCCAGAGGGCCGGTGGTGGTCTCGATCCCGGCGGCGAGGCCATGCTCGGGATGGCCGGCGCATTTGGAGCCCAGCTCGCGAAACTGTTTGATGTCATCGAGGGTGATCGACGGACCCTTCGCGGCCTTCCCGTCAGAGCCAAGCGCGCGCACGCCGGCCAGATGGATGAGCGCATAGAGCAGCATCGAGCCGTGGCCGGCCGAGAGCACGAAACGGTCGCGGTTGGGCCAGGCGGGGTCGGCGGGGTCGTAGTTGAGGTAGCGCTTCCACAGCGTGTAGCCCACCGGCGCCATGGCCATGGGGGCGCCGGCGTGGCCGCTGTCGGCTTTCTCGACGGCGTCGATGGCGAGCGTGCGAATGGTGTCGATCGCCAGCCGATCGAGATCGACGGCGCGCCCCTTCGGCCTATCGGCCGTTTCCGAAACTGTCATGACTACTCCACTCTGTCGGGCAACGGTTCGCGCGCGCCCCGGTTCCAGCGATCAGCCGAGACCGCTCGGGCCCACCGTAGATCACCGTAGATACGGCGAAATCCCCGTAATCAACGGTCCAGTCGTTTCGCTGAAAATTCCGCCGCGGTCGTGCTTCCAGACACACGACAGATGATATCAGTGACATTGCATTCTGTAAATATCTGACACCGCAGGCCTCGCAACACTTCAGTGTGCGGCTTCCCAATTGGGCGCGGCGCGGGCCTCGACCTTCAGGGGCACGGAGAAGTCCACGGCCGGCAGAGCCGCGCCTTCCATGACCTCGCAGGCGACCCGGCAGACGGCCTCGGCCTCGGCCTCGGGAGCCTCGAAGACCAGTTCGTCATGGACCTGGAGGAGCATCCGCGCTGAAAGCCCGGCCTTGGTCAGCGCCGCGGGCAGGCGGATCATCGCCCGGCGCATGACGTCGGCGGCCGCGCCCTGGATCGGAGCGTTGATCGCCGCGCGCTCGGCGAACTGGCGATCGCCCGCCGACTTGGAACGGATCAGCGGGATATTGACCTTGCGGCCGAAGACCGTGGTGACGAAGCCCTTCTCGCGCACCTCGGCCCTGGCGGCGTCCATATAGGCGCGGATTCCCGGGAAGCGCTCGAAATAGGTGCGGATATAGGCGCCGGCCTCGTCCTGGGGGATGCCGAGCTGGTTGGCGAGGCCGAAGGCGGAAAT
>DATCEL010000268.1:0-6823 GCA_036510115.1 Caulobacteraceae bacterium | reverse complement strand
ACCTCGCCCTCAGAGCGGCGCCCGACGGTGACCCTGATCCGGCTCGGGCAGGCGTGGCGAACGGCGTTGTTCAGGCTTTCCTGAACGACGCGATAGAGCGTCTCCCGCGCCTCATCGGTGAGGCTGAGGGTCTCGTCGTCGGCTACTTCGACCTCAAAGACGATGGCTGGATGGCGGAGCCGCCAGAAATCGACCAGTTCGCCGATCGCCGCGGCAAGGTCGAGATCGACGAGTTCAGAGGGGCGCAGGCGACCCAGTATATCCCGCACCAAGCGTTGCATGTGGGTGACCGACTGCTGGATGGCGTCCACCTGGCGAACGGCCTCGGTCGTCTTGCCCTCGTCGATCAGCCGCCTGGCCATGGCCGCGTCGACATTGACCGCGAACAGGTGCGGGCCGATTTCGTCGTGCAGGTCGCGGGCGAGATCGGCGCGTTCCTCGTCCTGCAGAGTGGCGATCTGCTGCTCCAGACGGTGGGTGCGGTCCTGCATGGCGCGCAGGCGATCGGCCATGACGTTCACCGCCCGGCCGACCTCGCCCAATTCCGAGGGGCCGGCTTCGCCCACCCTGCCGCCATAGTCGCCCCGGCCGATGCGCGCGAAGGCGGCGGAGAAGTCGGCCAGGGGTCGCAGCGCCCGCCCGACGGTTAGCCAAACCAGGGCCGCGCCGATGGCGAAGGCGGCCGCGAGTACGGCGACCAGAGCCACGAACTCGGTCCACACCGCGGCGACGTCATTGGCGGCCACCGGCGCCAGAACCAGCGTCCGATCGCCTGGCCCCGGCGCGATGAGACGCTCGGCCGCGACGTCCGGCTGGAACAGTCCGGCGAACCAGGGCGGGGCGGGGTTGACGGGCAGGGGGGTCGAGACCGCCAGGGTTCTGCCGGCGCCATCCACCAGGCTCGCGCGCACATGGCGCGCGCCATCGAACGAAGCGACCAGGCGCGCCAGATCGCCGGCCGGGTCATCGGACCTGGCGAGGGATCGGTAGGCGCCGGCGACGGTCAGCCGGCCGCCGTCAAGGGCGGCGACCAGTTCCTCACGCAGGACCCTGTTGGCCTGCCAGCCGGCCAGCGCCACGCCGACCGCCGAGCCGGTGAGGAACAGCAAGGCGACGGCGACGACGACCCTGAGACGCAGTGACATGACCGGCTCCTCTTACCTTGACCGCGCCCTCGCGGACACTGGTCAGGCTCGATCGGGAAGATTTCCCGGAGAGAACGGGAACGCGCGCCATGGGCGGCGAGACCGCGCGCCCCTAAGCAAGTCCACGCCTTTCCTTTCCACGGGCCGCGAGCGCAGGGCGGCGGAGTTCGATGAAACAAGTCTCCTGGGCGGTGCTGACCTTGGCCCTCGGCTTGCCGGCGATGGCGACGGCGCAGACCACCACGCCCAGGTCGCCCGCCAACACGGTTTCAGAGATCGTGGTCACCGCCCGCCGGCTCGATGCCGCCCGCGCTCAGATCCAGCCGCAGATCGGGGCCTCGGTCTACACGGTCAACGCTCAGGCGATCCAGACCATGCCCGGCGGCGACAACGCCCAACTTAGCCAGGTGGTGCTTCAATCGCCGGGCGTGGCTCAGGATTCCTTCGGTCAGCTCCACGTCCGCGGCGAACACAACGGGCTGCAGTTCCGCCTCGACGGCGTGATCCTGCCCGAGGGACTTTCGGTTTTCTCCCAGGCCCTCAACCCGCGTCTGGCTCAGCAGGTGCAACTGATCACCGGCGCCTTGCCGGCCCAGTACGGCCTGCGCACGGCGGGGATCGTCGATATCACCAGCAAGAACGGATTTTCCAACGGCGGCGACGTGTCGCTCTATGGCGGCAGCCATGGCGAGTTCGAGCCCAGCGTCGAATACGGCGGCAGCTCGGGGTCTCTGAGCTACTTCGGGTCGGCCAGCTTCCTGACCGATCAACTCGGTGTCGAATCGCCGGACGGGAGCTCCACCCCGCGCCACGATCGCACCGAGCAGTACCAGGCGTTCGGCTATGTGCAGGACATTCTGGACCCGGACGATCGCGTGTCGCTGATCCTCGGCGCCTCAAATGAGAGCTTCCAGATCCCAGACCAGATCGGCTTGTTGCCGTCGCTTATGTTCGGTCCCGACGGAAAACACCTGATGGTAGATGGCCAGACCACCTATCCGAGCGCCGATCTCAACGAGAACCAGACCGAGACAACCTACTATGCCGTGGCCAGCTGGCAGCACACCATGGACCGGCTCACCACTCAGATATCTCTGTTTGGACGCTATTCCAGCCTCAGATTCACGCCCGATGTCGTGGGCGATCTGTTGTTCAACGGGATCGCCCAATATGCCTTCAAGGACGACATCGCCGGCGGGGTTCAGGCCGAGGGTGTCTATGACCTGAACCGCGCCCACACCCTGCGCGCGGGGTTTCTCGGCCAGGTCGACGGCGCCTCCAGCCGCACCAGTTCCCTCGTCATCGCCCTCGATCCAGCGACCAACGCCCAACTCACCGACCAACCCGAGATCATCCTCGACAACAACCGCAAGACCTCGGTGACGGCCAGTCTTTATGTGCAGGATGAATGGAAGCTGTCGCCCAATCTGACGCTCAACTATGGCCTGCGTTTCGACCAGTACGACGGCTATCGCGACGAGAACCAACTGAGCCCGCGCGTCAACGCCGTCTGGCTTCCGTGGAGCGGGACGACCGTTCACGCCGGCTACGCGCGTTATTTCTCGCCCCCTCCGTTCGAACTGGTGGGTTCGGAGGCGGTGTCGAAGTTCGCCAATACGACCGCGGCCTCGCCGGTTCAGCAAGACACCACCCCCTATTCGGAGCGAGCCAACTATTTCGACGTCGGCGCGTCTCAGAAAGTGGCGGGCGGGATCACCTTCGGCGTCGATTCCTACTACAAGACCTCGAAGGATCTCATCGACGAGGGCCAGTTCGGCGCGCCGATCATCCTAACGCCGTTCAACTATCAATCGGGACGCCAGTACGGGGTCGAATTCGAGGCCGGCTACAGCCACGGCCCGTGGACCGCCTACGCCAATCTCGCCTGGGCGGTGGCCATGGGCCGGGACATCATCTCCAGCCAATTCAATTTCACGCCCGCCGATCTGGCCTATATCGCCGGCCACTTCATCCATCTCGATCACGACCAGACGTACACGGCCTCGGCCGGACTGTCCTACTTCTGGCGAGGCACGCGCATCGGCGGCGACCTCATCTATGGCAGTGGACTGCGGTCGACGGGCGCCGACGGCATTCCCAACGGCGATCATTTGCCGGGCTACGCGCAGGTGAATTTTTCATTGTCTCACCGCTTCGAAGGCGGGTCGTTGGGACCGATCGAGATCCGGGGCGACCTGATCAACGCCTTCGACGCGATCTATGAAATCCGCGACGGAACCGGCATCGGCGTGGGGGCGCCGCAGTTCGGACCCCGCCGCGGCGTGTTTTTCGGAATCACCAAGGATTTCTGAGCGAGCCGGATGAGGTTAGACGGGATGGATGACCGTCGATCGTCTCGATATCTTGCTTCCCTTGCTCGGCCTGGCGGCGGCCGTGGCGACGCTGGCGGGCGGGGCGCTGGCTCTGCGACTGTCCGGCCGCATCCATCTGATCCTGGGCTTCAGCGCCGGCGCGGTGATCGGCGTCGCCCTGCTCGATCTTCTACCGGAGGCCTTGGGGCTCAGTTCCGGGCGTTTTGTCGCCGTGACCGCCTTCGTGGCCTTGGGATTCATGGCCTATCTGGCGGCGGATCGGGTTCTGGGCATGGCCGGTCAGGGTGGACGGCGCGGCCACCTGGGCGCGGGCAGCCTGACGCTCCACAGCGCCATGGACGGACTGGCCATCGGCCTTTCCTTTCAGGTTTCGGCGGCGACGGCGGTGGTGGTGACGCTCGCCGTTCTCGCTCACGACCTCTCGGACGGGATCAACACGGTGAACGTCAGTCTCACCGGCGGCGCTGGCCGAAGCTGGGCGCGGCGATGGCTGCTGGCCGACGCGATCGCGCCGCTCGTCGGCATCGGGCTGAGCCGTCTGGTCAGCGTGCCGCGCGCCGACCTGGCTCTGTTCCTCGCGGCCTTCGCCGGCTTCTTTCTGTGCATCGGAGCGACCGAACTGATCCCGGCCAGCCATGAACGTCATCCGCGCGCCTGGACCACGATCGCCACGCTCGCGGGGTGCGCGATCATCTGGCTCGTCGTGCGGCTAGCCAATTTCGGCGCTTCGCCCTGACCGGGAATTTGGGCTAGAGGTTCGTCGCCGCCATTCTTGGAGTAACCGATGATCGTCTACGGCTCGTCCCTCTCGCCCTTCGTGCGCAAGACCCTGGCTTTTCTCTACGAGAAGGGCCTCGTGGCCGAACTCAAACCCACCCGCTTGCAGGACGCCGATCCGGCGTTCCGCGAAGCGAGCCCATTTGGCAAAATGCCCGGCTTCCGCGATGGCGATTTCGCCATCTCCGATTCGACCGCCATCATCACCTATCTCGAAGCCAAGCACCCCAAGCCGGAGCTGATCCCGGCCGAGCCGAAAGCCAGAGCCAGGACCATCTGGTACGAGGAATTCGCCGACACCATCCTCATCGCCACCATGGGCAAGGTGTTCTTCAACAAGGTGGTCTCGCCGATGTTTCTGGGCAAACCCGGCGACCTCGCCGCCGCCGAGACAGCGGAGAAAGAGGAATTTCCGCCGCTGCTCGATTACCTCGAGGGGGTGATCCCGCCTTCAGGTCACCTTGTCGAGGATCGGCTCACCCTCGCCGACCTCGCCGTGGCCAGTCCGTTCGTCAATTTCGCCCATTGCGGAATCACCGTCAGCGCCGCCACCCACCCCAAGACCGCGGCGTTCGTGGACGCCATCCTGTCGCGGCCGTCGTTCGCGCCGATCATCGCCCAGGAGAAGCAGTTCTTCGCCCGCTGAGGCCCTAGGTGAGTCTTGACGCTCTGCTCGGCGAGATCGGCGCTTGCCGCGCCTGCGCTGGCGAATTTCGCCACGAGCCGCGGCCGGTGGTTCGGGTGAGTCGCAACACCCGGATCCTCATCTGCGGCCAGGCGCCCGGCCGGCGTGTTCATGAGAGCGGTCTGCCCTTCGACGACCCTTCCGGCGATCGGCTGCGCGGGTGGATGGGGGTCGACCGCGCCACCTTCTATGAACATCCAGCGATTGGCGTGGCGGCCATGGCCTTCTGCTATCCCGGCACGGCGGCCAAGGGCGGCGATTTGCCGCCGCCGACCCGGTGCGCAAGCCTGTGGCGGCGGCGATTGATGGAGCGTCTGCCGAGCGTCGAACTGACCCTACTGCTCGGCCGGCCCGCCCAGGTCTGGGCCCTCGGATCGCGCGATGGAGGATCGATGAGCGAAACCGTTCGTTCCTGGCGCGGCTATCTTCCCGAAATCCTCGTCATGCCCCATCCGTCGTGGCGCAACACCGCGTGGCTGAAGCATAATCCCTGGTTCGAAGCCGAAGCCGCGCCTTGGCTCCAGGGCCGCGTCGCCGATCTCCTCGCCGCATGACGGCGCGCGTACTTGGCGTCGCCTTGGCGCTGCTGCTCGGCGCCTGCGCATCCACGCTGCAGCATCCGCAACGGCCGGGGCTCGGCTTCGCCGGCCCGCGATTGGAGCCACACGCCTTCGTCAGCTACGACGGCGCCAGCCTCGGGCTGAGCGAATGGGACGCCGAGGGCGGGGCGCCATGGGCGGTGATCATCGGCCTGCATGGCATGAACGACTACGCCAACGCCTTCCACCTGGCCGGACCGGTCTGGGCCAGCCAGGGCGTCACCACCCTGGCCTATGACGAGCGTGGATTCGGCCGCTCGCCGAACCGCGGCGTGTGGGCGCCCGAGCCGCTTTCCACCGAAGACCTGCGCACCATCGTCAGCCTGGCTCGCGCCAAATATCCGGGGGCGATCATCGCCGTCGCCGGCGAGAGTCTCGGCGGCGCCCTGGCCATCGAGGCCTTTGCGTCCGATCGGCCGCCAGCGGCCGACCGGCTGATCCTGCTGTCGCCGGCGGTGTGGGGATGGTCGCGCCAGCCGCCGACTTCAGCGACCGCCCTGTGGCTCGCCGACCATCTCGCGCCCGGGTGGGTGGTCACGCCCCCCGGCTGGCTCACCGAGAAGATCTTCCCGACGGACAACATGGCCGAGATGATCGCCATGGGACACGACCCGCAAATGCAGTGGGGGGCCAGGGTCGACGCCCTCTATGGCCTGGTCGACACCATGCAGAGAGCTTGGAAAAACACCGGCGAGCTTCGGGCACCGACGCTCTATCTCTACGGCGCGCACGACGAGATCATTCCCAAACGTGCCGCCTTCGAAGCCGCGGCGCGCCTGCCTGGCGGGGACCGCACCGCATACTACGCGAACGGCTGGCACCTGTTGCTGCGCGACCGCCAGGCCGCCAGCGTCTGGAAGGATGTCACGACCTTCATCCGCGATCCGACCGCGCCGCTGCCGTCCGGAGCGCCGCCGATTCCTCCGCCAGGTCGCGAGAAACGCGGCGCGGGCGGCGGGGTTGTGGCCATCGCTCCCGGAGCGTAGAGGGGCGCGCGCCGAAGCGGCGCTCGCTTCCGACACATCACGAGCCCCCATGAGCCTGTTCGATTCCCCGGCCTTCGAGAACCACGAGGCCGTGCATGCCTTCCACGACAGCGCCAGCGGCCTGAAGACCATTATCGCCATCCACTCCACCGCGCGCGGACCGGCGGCGGGCGGCTGTCGGATGTTCCCCTACGCCAACGATCAGGCCGCCCTCGATGACGCCTTGCGGCTCTCCAGAGCCATGTCGCACAAGAACGCCATCGCCGACTTGCGGCTCGGCGGCGGCAAGGCGGTGATC
>DATCEL010000267.1:0-2545 GCA_036510115.1 Caulobacteraceae bacterium | reverse complement strand
CGGCCAGGGCGAGGATCAGGAGGCCGGATCGCCGCCGCGCTCGATCCAACGCCTGAGATCCTCAGCCTCGGCGCAACCGAACGCGCACTGGTCATCGAGTTTCGCCAGCATGCGCCTGGCGCCGCCAAGGTCGCCGCGAATGACCATCAGCTCGCCGTAATATTCCGTGGCGCCCCGATGGTTCGGCGCTTCGGCGATCGCGGCTTTGTAGAATGTCTCGGCGCGGTCGAGATCGCCCATCTTGCGCCAGACGTAGCCCTTGTAGGTGAGCACGTCCGGATGTGGGCCAAGGGTCATTTCGGCTCGATCCAAAGCGGCTAGGGCCTCAGGGAACCGGCGTTCGTTGATCAGGCTGACGGCGCGGGTGTAGGCGAGGTCGCCCCGGTCCAGCCCGGCGTCCTTGAAATCGCCATGCAACGGCAGACTCGCGCTCGGTGTCCCGACGCCCAAGGCCTGGCACACGGCGGCGATCGAGGCTTTGAGATCGGCCGCGTCCGGGCAGGCGTCGGCGCAGGCGGTCGCGCGGGTGTTCAGCACCTCCAATTCGGCGTTGGCCTTGTCGCTCTGCTTGAGCTTCGCGTCGGTGATGGCCAAATCGCGATGGGGCGCCAGGGGCTGAGGGTCGAGCTTCACCGATTTGGTCAGCGCCTTGTCCGCGCCCTTGAGGTCGCCGGCGCCGGACTTGGCCATGCCGAGCATGTACCAGGCGTTGGCGTCGTGGCCCTGGGCGTCGGTGACGTTCTCGAAGTGGTTGACCGCGGAGCGATATTTCGCCGCCTGGAAATCCGCCATGCCGAGTTGGTATTCCTGCACCGGGTCATAGCGAGGCGCGGAAAAGCTCGGCATCTGGCCGCCGCCCATGCCGCCCCCGCCCGAGGCCAGCACCGACGATGTCGGCGCGGCGACCGCGATCAGCGCGCCGGTGAGAGCCATACGCAAGGGCCAAGCGTGCATGGCGACCTCCCAGTATCGTTGACGAAAGTCTATCATGGCGCGACAGCACGACAAGCGCTCTATCGCGCTTGCTTGTCCCCCGGTCGCAGCGTATAGGCGCACGCCGTCGGCGATGCCTATTCCTCGGTAGCTCAGTTGGTAGAGCAGCCGGCTGTTAACCGGCGGGTCGCAGGTTCGAGTCCTGCCCGGGGAGCCATCTCGCAGACGGATCGCGCTCCCATCCCAGAGAGGTGTTTGTGACGAAGCGTTTCGACGTCACCATCTTCCACAATCCCAACTGCGGAACCTCGCGCAATGCGCTGGCGGCGATTCGCGCCGCTGGTCGTGAGCCGAGGGTGGTCGAGTATCTCAAGACCGGTTGGACGGCGCCCCAGCTCGAGGCGCTGCTCGCCGCCATGAAGGCCAAGCCGCGGGATATTCTGCGGGTGCGCGGGACGCCGGCCGAAGAGCTCGGCCTCACCGCGCCTGGCGTGTCGGATGAGGCGATCCTCGCCGCCATGGTCGCCCATCCGATCCTGGTCGAGCGTCCGATCGTGGCGACAGCCAAGGGGACAGTGCTCGCCCGGCCGATCGAGAAGCTCGCGTCGGTTCTTTAGCTGAGTCCGCGCCAGAAGTCCGGCAGCATGGATAGATCGAGTTTCGGCCGAGCCAGGATCGCCTTGGCGCGGCGGCGGACGACCCCATCCTGATCGGCGCTGAGATAGCCGGCCGGCGACTTGCCATCGACCCGGGCCAAAAGCAGCGCGCCGATGAGGGCGGTGGCCCGTTCAGAGAACCTCGGATCCGTCGAATCGTTTGCCAAATAGGTGTTCCGCAGCGCCTCGAAACTCGCCATCAATGCTTCCGCGAGCGGCGCCAGCCAGACCGACTTCAGCAACAGGTGGGTGAGGCAGAAGGCGACATCGAAGGCGGGGTCGCCGATCGTCGCGGTCTCCGCGTCGACAAACACTGGCCCGTCGGCGCCGACAAGGATGTTCTTGGGGCTGGCGTCACCCCAGATGAGCGCATCCTTGCCCCGCGCGAGATCGGCGGCAAGCTCGCTCAGGCGGGGGCCGACGTCGGGATGGCGATCGGCCGTGTACAGAAGAAAAGGATCGATCCGCAGGGCCCGGAAATTTTCGCCGCTGGGAAACCGCCTGGCGATGTCGGCGCGACCAGCCGTCGCGCAATGAAGGCGAGCCAGATCGTGGCCAACCTGGCCGGCGAAAGCCGGATCGACGCGCCCGTCGATCATCTCCTGCTTCCAGGCCGGCCCGTCGATCCATGCGAGGACAATGAGGTGCTCTTCACGCGACCATCCGATCACCTCCGGCGCGAGACGCGCATCGATGGCGCGCGCGGTCTCAAGCCAAGCGACTTCCACCGCATCCCGCCCAACCGGCGCGCACCACTCGGCCTTGACGCGCAGACGGGGGATGGAACGCTTGACCACCATCTTGCGGCCGCTGGCCGTTCTAACCGAATAGACATCGGCGGAGACGCCGCCGGCGAGGGGAAGGACCTCCACCGCCTCGCCCCGCCCCACCAAGCCGAGCGAGCGAAGGGCGACGATCACGCCCACATCGCTCATCGCCGGGGGTTCAGTCAGGCG
>DATCEL010000266.1:0-2836 GCA_036510115.1 Caulobacteraceae bacterium | reverse complement strand
GTCCCAACATCGGCGAATGCTGGTCCAAGTCGCACGCCACCATGATGATCATGGGCGATGTCTGCACCCGCGCCTGCGCCTTCTGCAACGTCGCCACGGGCCTTCCCGGTCCGCTCGACCCCACCGAGCCGGCGCGCGTGGGGCGGGCCGTCGCCGCCATGGGCCTCAAGCACGTGGTGATCACCTCGGTGGACCGCGACGACCTGGCCGACGGCGGCGCGGCGCATTTCGCCGCCACCGTCGGCGCCATCCGCGCCGCCGCGCCCGGCGCCACCATCGAAATTCTGACCCCGGATTTTCTCAGAAAGCCGGTCGCCGCCGCGGAGCGGGTGATCGACGCCCGTCCCGATGTCTTCAACCACAATCTGGAGACGGTGCCGCGCCTCTATCTCTCCATCCGGCCGGGCGCGCGGTACTATCATTCCCTTCGCCTGCTTGAGCGGGTGAAGGAGCGCGCGCCGGACCTGTTCACCAAGTCCGGCCTGATGGTCGGTCTGGGTGAAGCCAAGGAAGAGGTCATGCAGGTGATGGATGACATGCGCTCGGCGGGAGTCGATTTCATCACCATCGGCCAATATCTCCAGCCGACCCGAAAGCACGCCGCCGTGGATCGCTTCGTCTCGCCCGAGGAATTCGCCAGCCTGACGACCATCGCCAGATCCAAGGGCTTCCTGATGGTCTCGGCCAGCCCGTTCACCCGCTCCTCGCACCACGCCGGCGAGGATTTCGCGCGCCTGAAGGCGGCGCGGGCGGCCTGAGGCTTGCGCCACCGCCTGACGCGCCTCGTGCCCTATTCGGCCGTGGACATCTTCGAACTCGTGGGCGACGTCGAGGCCTATCCAAAATTCGTGCGCTGGATCACCGAGCTCCGCGCCTGGGATCGACGTCCGGGTGGAGAGGGGATCGAAGTCGTGGACGCCGAAGCCACGGTCCGCTTTGGCCCGATCCGCGAGCGCTTTTCCACCCGCGTGACCCTCGATCGGCCTCGCCTGGCGATCGACGTTGCGCTCATCTCCGGTCCGTTCCGCCGGCTCGAGAACCGCTGGCGGTTCACGCCGGCGGCCCAAGGATCCGAACTTTCCTTCGATATTGATTTCCAGATGCGGTCGCGGTTGCTCGAACGTCTGCTTGACGCCAACATCGAACTCGCCGCCGGCCGATTGATCCGCTGTTTCGAGGATCGCGCCGCCGAACTCTATGGAGGAAGATCATGCAAGCGGCCCACTGGCTCCTGAAGACCGAGCCGGAGAAATACGCCTATGCCGATCTCGTTCGCGACGGCTCGACCGTCTGGGACGGCGTGCGCAACAATCAGGCGGCGCTCTATCTGAAGGCGATGCGCGTCGGCCAGGAGGCATTCATCTACCATTCCCAGAGCGGCAAGGCGGTGGTCGGTGTCGCGCGCATCACCCGCGAGGCGTTTCTCGATCCCTCCGATCCCGCTGGCCGTTTTGTCGCTGTGGAGATCGCTCCGGTGAGGGCGCTGAAGCGGGCCGTGGACTTGGCCGAACTCAAGTCGGAGCTGCCCGGCATGGTCATGTTTCGTCAGTTTCGTCTGTCGGTGTCGCCCGTCACTGAAGAAGAATGGCGGCGGATCCTGGAATTGGCTGACTGAGACGCGCCGGTTTCGCTAGCGAGACACGCACAGCTATCTCAGCCTCTCGCGCAGCATTTCCAACGCCGTCTGAACGGCGGCCATCTGGATGTCCCAGCGCTCATCTAGATCGAACTGCTCCATCCGGTGATGCACCGATTGATTGGCGCGGCTGGTGGCGAAATGGACCGTGCCCACCGGCTTCATCGGCGTCCCGCCGCCCGGTCCCGCCACCCCGGTGACTGCCACCGATACGTGAGCATGAGAGTGCTCGAGCGCGCCTTCGGCCATCATCCGCGCGATCGGCTCCGAAACCGCGCCGAGATCGGCGATCATATCGCCGGAGACGCCCAACTGCTCCTGCTTGGCCCGGTTGGTATAGGCGACGAAGCCGCGCTCGAAGACGTCCGAAGCCCCCGGGACAGCGCAGATCGCCGCCGCCACCAGGCCCCCCGTGCAGCTTTCGGCGGTGACGAGACGCAGGGAGCGACCCCGCGCGTCATCGATCACCAGCCGGGCCAGAGTCTGGATTTCAAGGGAGAACATGGCGTCTTGCCTCTGATGCGCCCACGCGCGGCGTTCGCTGGCGCTTTGGGCGCGGGTCTACCGCTCCGGCGTCAAGCTCCAGACCAGGGCCGCGACCCAGCCGATGAAGCTCCAGCCGAAGAACAGATTGACCGCGAAAATGGCCAGGGCGCTTCGCTTGTGTCTGGCGAGCGCGATGACGGTGGGGATGAAATAGACGGCCAGGCCCCCAAAGCCGGCGATGATGATCAGTATGATCACGAACGCGCTGAGCCCGGCGAACCACGAACTGTGGATGGAGATATTGTCGGTCGCGTTTTGATCGGTATTCGTCTCGTCCGCGGCGCTCTGAGCGGCGTTGAGCGGCGTTTCGCCAACATCCGTGGTTTCGCGGTCGGCGCTCTTCGGCTCGGCCGCCGTCGGCGCGACAGCGGCCGGCGCGGCGGCGACTGTCTCGTTCTGGGCGGCAGGAGAGGCGGCCGCGGAATGGCTCGCGGCGGCCGTCTTGTCAGGGGCAGCCTTGGTCGGGGTGACGCGCGGCGCGGCCGCGGCCTGGATTCGCGCGCACGCCTCGTCCGTATGCGGATCGTTGGCCGCGCCATGATAGCAGACGTAGGAGTCCGACTGAGTGTCGGCGCTCTGAGCGAGCGTGAACGACGGGATCGCCAACAGCGCCACTAAGGCCAGAAGTGTTTTCATCGCCCCTTCCCGTTTCTT
>DATCEL010000265.1:0-2461 GCA_036510115.1 Caulobacteraceae bacterium | reverse complement strand
CGCGGCGGTGATCATCCAGGTGCGGGTCGGCCTTCGACCCCTGTTCGCCCTTCGGCGCGAAGTGGCCGACGTGCGCACCGGCAAACGCGAGCGCCTCCAAGGCGCCTATCCCAGCGAGCTGGAACCTCTGGCCAGCGAACTCAACGCCCTGGTGGCGCACAACCAGCAGGTGGTCGAGCGCCAGCGCACCCACGTGGGCAACCTGGCTCACGCCCTGAAGACGCCGCTTTCGGTCATTCTCACCGAGGCCGGCCAGCAGGGGGGCGACCTCGCCGACCTGGTCGAGCGGCAGGCGCGGATCATGAGCCAGCAGGTCGACCATCATCTTCGCCGCGCCAGGGCGGCCGCGCGCACGCAAGGGATTGGCGAACGCACCGAGGTCGGGCCGGTGATCGAGGAGCTGGCGCGAGCGATGGAGAAAATCTTCCGTGACAAGATCACCCGGATCGACCTCGGCTGCGCCGACGATCTGATGTTCGTCGGCGAGCGGCAGGACCTTCTGGAGATCGCCGGCAACGTCATGGAAAACGCCTGCAAATGGGCGCGAACGCGCGTGCGCGTGACCTGTTCGGCGATCAAGGATCGGCCGCGCGCGTTCAGCGTGGTGGTCGAGGACGATGGCGACGGACTGGCCGCCGAGCAGCGCGAGGAAGTTTTGCGGCGCGGCGCGCGCCTGGACGAGAGCGCCCCCGGCTCCGGCCTGGGTCTTTCAATTGTCGATGAATTGGCCCGCGCCTACGACGGCGCCATCACACTGGGGCAATCCAGTCTCGGCGGGCTCAAGGTTGAAATCACCCTCCCGCGGGCGGAGAGTTGAGCCGCCTCTCGCGATGGCGCGGCGAAGTCTATAACAGTGCGCCATGATCGTTTTCTGGGTGGCGGCGGCGATTCTCGCGGCGGGCGCGGCCGGCCTCATGCTCTATCGCGCCGCCCGCGGCGACCGGGTCGCGCGCGCCGCTGACCCTAAGATCGATCTCTACCGCCGCGCTCTTGGCGAAATCGACGAACTCGCCGAGCGCGATTTGCTGGCCCCGGACGAGCAAAGGAGCGTGCGCGCCGAGGCCGCGCGTCGCCTCATCGGCGCCTCGGACCGAGCGGCGCCGCCGATTCACGCCAGCGGCAAAGCCGTCGTCCCGCTGACCGCCGGCGCCGCGGTGGCCATCGCCGCCGTGGCCATCTATTCCCAGATCGGATCGCCGTCCCTGCCCGATCAGCCGTTCGCCGCCCGCCTGGCGACCTGGAAGGCCAATCCCGAAGCCGCCCCGCCGGCTGCGATGGCCGCCATGTTGAACGTCGTCGCCAACCAGCGGCCCGACGACGCCACGCCCTTGCGCAAGCTCGCGGCGCTGGATCTTGGCCTTGGCGACGCCGACGGCGCCGCCCACGCCCTTCGCCGGGCGTTGATGATCGAACCCGCTGACGCAAACCTCGCCGCCATGCTCGGCGAGGTGAAGGTGATGCAGAACAACGGCTCGCTCACGCCCGACGCGCGGGCGCTTTTCGAGCGCGCCGTCGGCGATAGTCCTGGCCAGCCGGCGGCGCGCTACTATCTCGCCAAGGCGAAGATCGGCGATGGCGATGTCGCCGGCGGCCTCGCCGACTGGCGCGCCTTGTTGGCGACGCTGCAACCGTCCGATCCCAGAGCCGCCGTCTTGGGCGCGGAGATCGCCGAGGTCGAGCGCACCGGCAAGCTGGCTTCGCCCTCCACCCAGCAGGCCGGGCCGCCGCCGGCCGAACTCAACGCGGCGATACAAGGCATGGTCGACGGCCTGGCCGCCAGGCTCGCCGCCCAGCCCGACGACGCCGATGGCTGGGTCCGTCTGGTGAGGGCCTATGCCGTGCTCGGCGATACCGGCAAGCGCGACGCCGCGCTCTCCCAGGCGCGCGCGCGTTACTCAGGCCAACCGGCCGAGCTCACCGCCCTGGCCGCCGCGGCCAAGACCGCGCCCATGACCGGGAACGGCGGTTGATGGCTTTCTTGCCCAAATCCCGAACCGCCCGACGCCGCCTGATGGTCGTGGCCGCTGTCGCCCCGGTCCTGGCGCTCGCCATCGGCCTGGCGCTGTTCGGCCTGCGCAACTCGATTTCCTACTTCTACACCCCGGCGCAGGCGCGGGCGGCGCGCGTCGTCGCGGGCCAGGCCATCCAACTCGGCGGCCTGGTGGCCATGGGATCGGTGGCCAAGTCGCCCGATGGGGCGGTGCGATTCATCGTCTCCGACCGCACGGCGAGCACCCCCGTGGTCTTTCGCGGCGACCTGCCGGACCTCTTCAGGGAGGGCCAGGGCGTGGTCGCCATGGGCGCCTTCGACAAGGGCGGGGTGTTCGTAGCCACAACCATTCTGGCTAAACACGACGCTCGCTATATGCCGCGCGAACTGACCAACGCCCTCAAGGCGCGGGGCGAGTTGCGCGGAAACGGAGCGACGCCGAACTATGGCGCAAACGGCGGCCCGACATGA
>DATCEL010000264.1:0-3596 GCA_036510115.1 Caulobacteraceae bacterium | reverse complement strand
CCGGCGAGATTGGCGGGATTGACGCAGGCCGCCACCATGCCTGGACTGCTTTCGCCCGGCCGGCCAAAGCGAGAATTCTCCGGTGGCGGGCTGTTGTCGCGGAACGAGGCGTAGGCGATCGCGCAGCCGGTCTGGCTCGGCGCACGGCACAGAGGAACGGACTTGAAGTCGCCGCCGAGGTCCTTGCCCTCCGGAACGGCGAGGCGGGTTCCCATCAGAATAGCCGAGACGAGCCGCTTTTGCGCCGGCTTGCCGTCGATCTCGCGCTTGATCAGCTCGGTCAGGATGCCCGACCCCTGGGAGTGGCCGACGAGGACCACGCCCCGGCCGTGGTTGGCGTGCGTCAGGTAGTAGTTCCAGGCATCGAGGACATCGACGTATGCCGTCAGACGGGCTGCCATGGCGCCTGGCATTGGGTGGCCGGTCATGAAGGCGACGAGCGAGGTCACCGTCACCTGGCGATAGACCGGGGCATAGAGCCGGCAACTGGCGCCGAACCTGGCGAACTGCTGCTCGACGACTCGCGTCTCGGCCGGCTCCTTGGCCATGGTCGCGGTCACGCCTGGATCGGTGGAAACCGTGGGATAGACGTAGAAACAGTCGATCGGCGCGGCGGGGTCTGGGTGGAAACGCTCGATGCGCGTAGCGCCGCCCGGCTCGACCACCGTCGTGGTCAGATCGACATCGCAGGCGTTGGGCGTCGCGCCCGGCCAGCACAGCCAGTCGGCCTTGTCGGCGTAGTCGTTGGGCGCCGGCACGTCGGCCGCGGCTGGCGCCGTTTCGGGGGCCTGTTGAGCGAACGCGCCGCTTGCCGCCGCCAGGAAGGATGCGGCCATCAATGCCGCGAAGCGCAGTGCTTTCATTGGTTTCAAACCCCGCTGCTGGCTCGCCCCATTGAGCGGGTCAGGCCACTTTCACCCTGGCGGCGCTCTCGGGCAGGTCGCCGCCGAAAGCCCGCTGATAGAACTCCGCCACGGTGGGCCGCTCGAGCTCGTCGCACTTGTTCAAGAAAGTCATCCGGAAGGCCAGCGCCAGGTCGCCCCCGAAGATCTCGGCGTTCTGGGCCCAGGTGATCACCGTTCGCGGGCTCATCACCGTCGAGATGTCGCCGTTCATGAAAGCATTGCGGGTCATGTCCGCCACCCGCACCATGGCGGCGATTTTCCGCCTGCCCTCGGGCGTGCGATAGCTCGGCGCCTTGGCGAGAACGATCTCGGCCTCGACGTCGTGAGCCAGATAGTTGAGCGTGGCCACGACCGACCAGCGATCCATCTGGCCCTGATTGATCTGCTGGGTGCCGTGATAGAGCCCGGTGGTGTCGCCAAGCCCGATGGTGTTTGTGGTCGAAAACAGTCGGAAGTGGCTGTTGGGCCGGATCACGCGGTTCTGGTCCAACAGGGTGAGCTTACCCTGGGCCTCGAGCACGCGCTGGATCACGAACATCACGTCCGGGCGGCCGGCGTCGTATTCGTCGAACACCAAAGCCATGGGCCGCTGCAGACACCAGGGCAGCATACCCTCGCGGAACTCGGTCACCTGCTTGCCATCGCGCAGGACGATGGCGTCCTTGCCGACAAGATCGATGCGGCTGACATGGCTGTCGAGGTTGACGCGGATCATCGGCCAGTTGAGCCGGGCCGCCACCTGCTCGATATGGGTGGATTTGCCGGTGCCGTGATAGCCCTGGATCATCACCCGCCGGTCGTGGGCAAAGCCGGCGCAGATGGCGAGCGTCGTCAGCGGGTCGAAGCGGTAGGCCTCGTCCAGGTCGGGCACATGACTGTCGCGCTCGGAAAACGCCGGCACCAGCATGTCGGAGTCGACGCCAAACATCTCGCGAATGGAGACCAGCCGGTTGGGCTTGAGTTCCAGCAGGGTGTCTGCGACTGGATCGGCGATCTGGGACATTATCCGCGATCACTAGAATAAGCTTTCAGCCGAAGCAAACGGCGTTGCGACGCCTTTCGGCCCTCAGGCGAGCTTGGCCTTGCGAAGCGTCTTGTAAGCGCGGATCACCCGCTGCAGCTTGTGCTCGGCCGAGCGGTCGCCGCCGTTGGCGTCTGGATGGCAGCGCTTGACCAATTCGGTGTAGCGCGCCCGGATCGCCGGTCGCTGAGCGTCGGGTTCGAGATCCAGATCAGCCAGGGCCTGGCGCTCCAAACGACCGAGGCCGCGCTCGTACGCGACGCGCTCGCGAACCCGGGCCGCGCCGCTGAACAGGGTGAACGGATCGCGGAAGGCGCCCCGCGCCGCGGACGCTTCGCGGTTCTTGGGGCTGGCCTTGAAGGGCCAGGTCGGCCGCCCGCCGGTGGCCAGATCGTCGCTGATCCGATCGCGCACCTCGTCCTCGCTCAGGCCGGCGAAGAAATTCCATGAGCGATTGTATTCGGCCGCGTGAGGCTGACAGAACCAGTAGTGTTCGGCCAACATGTCGCGCGACTTGGGGGCCCTGGTCGAGGCCGGGTTGTGGCATTCCGGATGGTCGCACGCCCGCTCTCCGGGCTTGAGCGCGGTGACATCCTCGGCGCGAGTGTCGTCGTCCGTCGGTGGGCGAACCCGAATATCGACGAAGCGAGGCTTGTAGGGAAACCGAACCGGCATGGGCGTGAACTTAAGGGGCGGGTGCGCTAGAGTTCAAGAATTGACAAGCTGAGTTTGAGGGGCGCCGAGTGGGAGCTATCGCGCGGACGATCACGAAAAAGCTCGAGACCGCGCTTTCGCCCTCGAGACTCGAGCTTCGCGACGAGTCCGCTCGTCATGCGGGACACGCACACGGCGGCGGCGTGGAGACTCATTTCGATCTCACCCTTGAGAGCGTGGCCTTCGCCGGCTTGAGCCGTCTGGCCCGTCAGCGTCTGGTGATGGCCCTGTTGGCGGATGAACTCGCCGGTCCCGTCCATGCGCTCTCCATCCGGGCTCGCGCGCCAGGCGAGGACTAGGATGCAAGCGCCTGGCGCAGGGCGGCGGCGAGTTCGCCAGCCCGGAACGGCTTGCCCAACACAGGCGCGCCCTGATCGACGTCGCGAAGCCCGGTCTCGCCATAGCCGGTGGAAAAGATCATCGGTACGCGGCGGGCCCGCAAGGCATCGGCGACCTCGAAGACCGGCCGTCCGGCGAGATTGACATCCAGGATCGCGACATCGATCGGATCGCTGCCGGCGGCCAAGGCCAGAGCGGGCGCCAGGGCGTAGGCCGGACCGACCACATGGCAGCCGAGATCCCCGAGCATATCCTCCAGGAGCATCGCGATCATCGCCTCGTCCTCGACGAGGAGAACGCGGCGACCTTCCAAGTCAGTCGTCACAGTCATCAATGACGCCCCTCGCGGCGGAAATTCCAGCGTTCGTGAAATCGCCACGACTATCTAGCAATCCAATATGACCATTGACCGACCGGCTCAAGCCTCGGCCGAATCAGCCGCCGGGCTGACGGCCAGCCGGGTAATCTGATTGCGCTGCCGCTTGAGGATCCGGAAGCGGTGGCCGTGGAAGCCGAAGGTCTGGCCGGGTTCGGGAATCGCCCGCGCTTCGTGGATGACCAGTCCGGCGACGGTGACGGCATGGTCGTCGGGCAGGTTCCAGTCCAGGGCGCGGTTG
>DATCEL010000263.1:0-6273 GCA_036510115.1 Caulobacteraceae bacterium | reverse complement strand
GTCGTCTTCAGTGGATTCAGGAATCGCACTGCGGAATGTCGGTCGGCGATCGCCTACAGGCTGCCGCCGTGCCTCGCGCTGGCGGTGCATATGGAGCGGCCACGAACAGATACCGCCTCCTCCGGATCTTCGTCCGGAGCTGAGGCGATTCGGAGTGGAGACTTAGGCAGGACAGCTATTGGTGGGGCCTTTCGGAGGGCCTTTTCGGCCCGATGGGGCGACTCGCTTAGTGAATTCGATTCCCCTCGGCCCACCAGGAGCGCCGGAGCGGCGCGCTCACGGCCGGATGCGAGTCTCGGCGGTGGTCACGGCGTCCATCTGAATGACCGCCCCCGAGCTTGCGTCGATGATGAAGTATCCGCTCTTTTCGCCCGGCGTCGAATTGCTGCGGATGATGTTGAGCAATCCATCGGCGAACAGGGATTGCGGCGCGCCGTTGCTCGTCGCCGCCAAGGGGACGCTGGAAATGGTCATGTAGCTGCCATTCCTGACCGCCCAGAAGACGATATTTCTCGCGGGATAGCTTTGGATGACGGGGGCAGGGGCTGGGGCTCGGACGCCGCGAGCGGCGTTTGCGTGTTTCGGCGCCCCCAAGGCGTGGCCACCGGCCTCCGAGGCGATGCCGATGGCGGCGATCAGCATATTTCGAGCTGAGTTCATGGTACGCGCCTCCCACACTAGATCGCGAATTTTAGACCGAAGTTGAAGCTTCACAAGGACTTTCGCCCCCCGGCTTTCGCGGACGATGACGCCGGTCGGCTTCCTGCTTTCTTCGGCTTGTCATTTTCGCGCTCTCTCGCCTGCCGGCCGATCGCCGCCTATATTTGCCGGCGCCCGGCCACCGCGCCGGCCCGTTCGGAAATGGCGCCCCAATGATGAAGCCCGGATTCAGCCGATGAACGGGGCCGAGGCCCTGCTGCGCACCTTGGCGGACGCCGGCGTGGACGTCTGCTTCGCCAACCCCGGCACCTCGGAGATGCATTTCGTCGCCGCGCTCGATCGCGTGCCAGCAATGCGCGCCATTCTGGGCCTGTTCGAGGGCGCGGTGACCGGCATGGCCGACGGCTATGGCCGGATGGCCGGCAAGCCGGCCGCGACCCTGCTGCACCTCGGTCCCGGTCTCGCCAACGGCCTGGCCAATCTGCATAACGCCCGCCGCGCGGCGACGCCGATCGTCAACATCGTCGGCGATCACGCCACCTATCACGCCCAATATGACGCGCCGCTGGCCTCGGATGTGGCCGGCTTCGCCCGCCCGGTCTCCGGCTGGCTGCACAGTACGACGAGTTCACTCTCCGTGGCCGCCGACGGGGCGCGGGCGGTGGCCGCGGCGCGCCAGCCGCCCGGCCAGATCGCCACCCTGATCCTTCCCGCCGACGCGGCATGGAACCCGGCCGAGGGTCCGGCGCCGCCGTTGCCGGTTCCGGGGGCGGCCGAAGTCTCGTCTTCGGCCGTGATGCGCGCCAGGGAAGCGACGCGCGCCGGCGGGGCATGCGCGATCCTCATTCGGGGCGCGGCCTTGAGCGAGACCGGGCTGGCGGCCGCCGGGCGCGTGGCCGAAGCCACCGGCGCGCGCCTGCTGGTCGATACCTTCGCACCCCGGCTGGCGCGCGGCGCGGGCCGGGTGGCCACCCAGCGCATCCCCTATTTCGCCGAGCAGATCGTCGACTTCCTGAGCGGCGTCGAGACACTGGTTCTGGTGGGCGCGCGCCCACCAGTGTCGTTCTTCGCCTATCCGGGCAAACCGAGCTGGTGTCTGCCGGAGGGCGCGCGCATCGTCACTCTGGCTCATCCGCACGAGGATGGCGCCGGCGCTCTGAGCGCGCTGGCCGAGGCGGTCGGGGCGGCGGGATCGCCGAGCTTGCTAACGGCTTTGTCGCGGCCCGAAGCGCCGACCGGCGGCCTCAATCCCTACAGTGTCGGCCAGATCATCGCCCGCCACATGCCAGAGGGCGCGATCCTCTCCGACGAAGGCGCGACCGGCTCGGGCGGGACGCTCGCGGCCACGGCGGGCGCCGCACCGCACGATCATCTGGCCCTGACCGGCGGCTCGATCGGCCAGGGCATCCCGCTTGCCACCGGCGCGGCTGTCGCCTCGCCTGGGCGCAAGGTCATCTGTCTGCAAGGTGATGGCGGAGCGATGTACACCCTCCAGGCCCTGTGGACCCAGGCGCGGGAAAAGCTCGATGTGACGACCGTGATCCTGGCTAACCGCTCCTACGCCATTTTGAATGTGGAATTGGGCCGCGTCGGCGCGCTGAACGCCGGCCCCAAGGCGCTCTCGATGTTCGACCTATCCGGTCCCGGCCTCGATTTCGTCGCCCTGGCGCGGGGTCTTGGCGTCGAGGCCAGCCGGGCCGAGACCGCGGAGGCCTTCGAAGCCCAGTTCGCGGCGGCCATGCGCGAGCCTGGACCGAGGCTGATCGAGGTCATGCTCTAGATACCCAGCCGGCGTTTGACATCCGGACCCGGGACGCCCATTTCGGGGGTGAGGGACAAGGAGGATCGCCATGTCCATAGGTTCCAAAGTCATCATCGGCGCCGCGGCGCTGTGCGCGCTCGGGGCCGTCGTCGGTTCGGCCTCGGCCAACGACCGTCATCCCTGCTTCTTCATCAATCAGTGGCAAGGCTGGCACGCGACCGACGCCAACACGCTCTATCTGCGCGTCAACATGCGCGACGTCTATCGCGCGGACCTCTCCGCCGGCTCGCAGCAGCTCACCTGGCCAGGGTCCTATCATCTGGTCTCTCGGGTGGAGGGTTCGTCCTCGATCTGCACGCCGCTCGACCTGCAGTTGGCGGTGGCCGATGGCCACGGCTTCTATCAACCGCTGATCGTCCGGGATCTGGTCAAGCTGACCCCCGACGAGATCGCGTCCATGCCGAAGAAAGACCGTCCGTAAGCTTGGTCTGAACCGCCCGCGGAGCAAGGATTTGGCCCTCGAGGCGGTGGTCTGGGATTTCGGCGGTGTGTTCACCGGCTCGCCGTTCGAGGCGTTCAACGCCTATGAGGCGGCCCATGGCCTGCCCGTGGATTTCATCCGGCGCGTCAACGCCGCCAATCCGTACGCCAACGCCTGGGCGCTGTTCGAGAGCGCGCGCATCGACGCGGCGGGTTTCGACGCGCTGTTCCTCGCCGAATCGACCGCGCTCGGCCACCCGGTGCGCGGGGCCGAAGTGCTGCCGCTGCTCTCTGGGGCCGTGCGGCCGGCGATGGTCGAGGCGCTGAAGGTCTGTAAGGCCCGCTTCAAGGTCGGCTGCATCACCAACAACATGGCCCAGGGCCACGGCCCCGGCATGGCGGCGAGCGCCGAGGGCGCTTCGCGCACCGCCCCGATCATGGCCCTGTTCGATACGGTGATCGAAAGCTCCAAGGTCGGGGTGCGCAAACCCGACCGGGCCATCTACCAAATGATGTGCGAGTTGCTGTGTGTCGCGCCCGCAGCCTGCGTCTATCTCGATGACCTCGGAATCAACTGCAAGGGCGCGGCGGCGGTCGGCATGCGGGCGATCAAGGTGGTGAGCGAGGCTCAGGCCCTCGCCGATCTCGAAGCAGCCACGGGACTCACCTTCGCGGCACGGGAACGCGTTTGAGCCGGCCGGCGAAAATCGGCGCAGCGGCCGCGCTCAGCGGGCTGCCCGGCTGGTCCGCGGTGGACGGCCGCGATGCAATCGCGCGGTCGTTTCGCTTTGCATCGTTCGGCGCGGCCTTCGCCTGGATGACCCAGGTGGCGCGGACGGCGGAGGTCCTCGACCACCATCCGGAATGGTTCAACGTCTACAACAAGGTTGAGGTCACGCTCTCCACTCACGATGCCGGCGGCGTCACCGAACTCGACGTGCGCCTGGCCCAGGCGATGGACGAAGCCTACGCGCCCCATTGAGGCCACGGAGTTGGGCGAGGCCACAAGCGGCGCCGGCCGCGATTGAAGAGCGCGGCCAACGCCCCTAAGGTCCGCCCTCCGGGGCGCAAGAAGGCTAAGTCTGGATATCTGAATGGCGAAAATCACCCTCATCGACGACGACGAGAACATCGTCGCCTCGGTGTCCTTGGCGCTTGAGAACCATGGTCACGCGGTCACCGCCTACTACGACGGCGCTTCGGGACTGTCGGCTCTGGAAAGCGACCCGCCGGATGTCGCCATCCTCGACGTCAAGATGCCGCGCATGGACGGCATGGAGGTGTTGAAGCGCCTGCGTCAGACCTCGAACCTGCCGGTCATCATTCTCACCTCCAAGGACGAAGAGATCGACGAGATCCTGGGCTTCAACCTCGGGGCCGACGACTACATCCACAAACCGTTCAGTCAGCGCCTGTTGATCGAGCGGGTGAAGGCGGTGCTGCGCCGGGCCGCGCCCGAGGAAAACGACGCCGACGGCGCGATCGCTGCGGCGCGGGCGATCAAGCGGGGTCGCCTGACCCTCGATCCGGCGCGCCACGACTGCCTCTGGGATGGGCGGCCGGTGCGTCTCACCGTCACCGAATTCCTGCTTCTGCAGTCGCTCGCCCAGCGGCCCGGATTCGTCAAAAGCCGCGATAACCTGATGGACGCGGCCTACGAGGATCAGGTCTATGTCGATGACCGCACCATCGACAGCCACATCAAGCGCATGCGCAAGAAATTCCGTGACGTGGACCCGGCGTTCGACTCGATCGAAACCCTGTATGGCGTCGGGTATCGCTACCGCGAGTCCTGAGCCGGGGCCCCGGCCCCGGCGCGCCGCTCCCGCGGCGGCCCGACGGGTCGTCTGGCCCCTGGGCTCCCGACTCGGACGTCTGATTGTCATCCTCAATCTGCTGGGCCTGGCCATTCTGGTCGGCGGAGCGCTGGTGCTCAACGAGTTCCGCCAGGGCCTCATTCAGACGCGCCTGGAGAGCCTGCAATTCGAAGGCGAGGTGATCGCCAAGGTCATCGATGAATACGCCACCATTGGCGAGCCGGCCCCGACCCTGGAGGCGGACTCCGCGGCCAGCGTCGTCAACGTGCTGTCGATCCCCAGTTCGCAACGGGCGCGCCTCTTCGACGCCAGCGGAAACCTGCTGGCAGATTCCTTCGTCGTCGCTGATCGCGTCGATTCCAGTCCCTTGCCGCCGGCGCTGAAGCCAGGCGAACGGCCGGCGCAATCCGACATCCTTGCCCGCCAGGCCCGCCTCGCCAAAGCCCGCGAGGCTTTGACCGCGGAGGTGCGCGGCGCCCTGCGCGGCGAGGTGGTTCGCAACGTCCGGGTGGGCGACGACGGACACCGGGTGGTGTCGGTGTCGATTCCTATCCAACATGTGCGGGCCGTGCTGGGCGTGCTGACGCTCCAGTCCACCGGCGTCGAAGAGATTGTCGCCGCCCAGAGACGGGCTTTGTTGCCGTTCATCCTCATCGCCGTTGGCGTCACCTTGACCTCGTCTCTGCTGCTCACCCAGCTAATCGCCGAGCCGGTGCTGCGCCTGGCGAGGGCCGCGGATCGGGTGCGGCTGCAGCACGCCCGGGCGATCGCCTTGCCCGATCTGGCGCGCCGCGACGACGAGGTCGGCGACCTCACCCGCTCGCTCGAAGCCATGACCCGAGCGCTGTCCGACCGCATGCAGGCCATCGAGCGCTTCGCCGCCGACGTGGCCCATGAACTGCGCAATCCAATGACCTCGATCCGTTCGGCGGTCGAAACCCTCGAACTGGTCAAGACCGCCGACGCGCGCGGGCGACTCCTGGGCATATTGGAGCAGGACATCGGCCGCATGGATCGTCTGATCACGGACATTTCCAACGCCTCGCGGCTCGACGCCGAATTGGCCCGCGAATCGCCGTCGCCACTCGACCTCGGCGTTCTGCTGGCGGGGGTTTGCGAGTTCTATGAAGCGACGCGCAAGCCGAACGAGGTGCGCTTGCGGCTGGTCAATCCGCCGCCGCCCGACACCGTCTTGGTTATCGGCCGCGAAGGCCCACTGAGCCAGGTGGTGCGCAATCTCGTCGACAATGCTCGCTCCTTCAGTCCGTCGGGCGGGGAAGTGCGCGTGGCCATCAGACGAACGAAGGCAGAGTCGGTGCTGACGGTCGAAGACGATGGACCGGGCATGCCGGTGGAGAATCTCGAGACCGTCTTCGAGCGTTTCTACACCTCCAGGCCCAAGGGCGCGGCGTTCGGTGGCAATTCGGGGCTGGGCCTGGCCATCGCCCGGCAGATCGTCGAGGCGCATGGCGGTCGCATCTGGGCCGAGAACCGCCTGGTCGACGGCGCGGTGGCTGGCGCGCGCTTCAGCGTCGCGTTGCCGCTGGCGTGACC
>DATCEL010000262.1:0-3297 GCA_036510115.1 Caulobacteraceae bacterium | reverse complement strand
CCCCCCTCCCGGCCGGAGCCTGTCCTCGGGCCGACCTTCGGTCGGACCCGGGGGGCCGTACTCCCCCCGCTGCGCAGGGGGATATCCTGCTATGCAGCCCCTAGCAGCAGCGGCCTGAACGCCTCCACGACCTTGCGATAGGTCGCCTGTTTGAAGCTCACCACCAGCTCTGGGGTTTCCTCCAGATCGGCCCAGCGCCAGGCGTCGAACTCGATGTGATGATGGGCAGCGAGGTTGATCTCGGCGTCCTCGCCCAGAAACCGCGCCGCGAACCACTTCTGCTTCTGGCCGATCCAGCCGCGGGCGACCTTCGCCCCGGCGTGGCCGCGGGGAAAGGCGTAGGCCAGCCAGTCGTCGGTCTGGCCGATGATCTGGGCCGAGGTCACGCCGGTCTCCTCAGCCAGTTCGCGCAGCGCCGCCTGCTCGAGGGTCTCGCCCGCATCGACGCCGCCTTGCGGAAATTGCCAGTTGGCCGGCCCAGCCACGTCGGCGCGGCGGCCCAGCCACACCTTGCCGTCCGAACGCGCCAGCACGACCCCGACGTTGGGCCGGTAGCGGCTCAGGTCCAGCTCAGTTGTTGGGCTTGGGCGCCGGTGGTTGCGCGCCATGAGCGGCCTTGAGGACGGCCGCTTCGGCCAGGGTTGGACCGGGCTTGGGCAGCTTGGGCGTCGCCTGGACCGAGCCGTACTTCAGCACGTCGAGGGCGCGGGTCAGTTGGAAATCGCCCTTCTTCTCATCGAAGCCGGTCGGCGGCTCTTCGGCCGGCGCGTGGGCGCCTTCGCGCTTTTCGCCGGTGTCGGCGCTGAGGGCGTTACGGAAGCTGGCCTCGCTGAACTGGAAGGCCTCGTTGGCGACCTGCTGGGCCTCCTGGCGGGTCTCCGCCACCTCCAGGTCGGGCTCGATGCCGGTCCTTTGGATCGAGCGGCCCGAGGGGGTGTAGTAGCGCGCCGTGGTCAGTTTGACCGCGCCGTCGAGGCCGCCGCGCAGCGGAATGACGGTCTGGACCGAACCCTTGCCGAAGCTGGTCAGGCCGATGACTGCCGCGCGATGCCGGTCCTGCAGCGCGCCGGCGACGATTTCCGCCGCCGAGGCGGTGCCGGAATTGACCAGCACCACCACCGGCAGATTGCCGATCTTGGTTCCGGGGTGAGCGTTGTAACGCTCGATGTCATGGGGATCGCGGCCGCGTTGGGAGACGATTTCGCCCCCGCTCAGGAAGATATCCGAGACGCCCACCGCCTGATCGAGCAGGCCGCCGGGATTGTTGCGCAGGTCGAGCACCAGTCCCTTGAGGTGCGGGTTCTTGGCCCGCAGGCTGTCGATGGCGGCCTTGGTTTCCTCGGTCGCCTTCTCGTTGAAGCCCGACAGGCGCAGATAGCCGTAGTCGCCCTCGGCATGGAAGGTGACCGACTTCGGCTGGATGATCTCGCGCATCAGCTTGACGTCGAACGGATCGGTCTTCTCGCGGGCGATAGTCAGGGTCACCGTCTCTCCGACCTTGCCGCGCATCTGCTTGACCGCGTCATTGACTGAAAGGCCGAGCACGGTCTGGCCGTTGACGGCGGTGATGTAGTCGCCCGGCTTGATGCCGGCCTTGGCCGCGGGCGTGCCGTCGATCGGCGAGATCACCTTCACCACGCCGTCCTCGCTGGTGATCTCCAGGCCGAGACCGCCGTATTCGCCGCGGGTGTCGTCCTGCATGTCGTTGTAGGCGTCTGGCGTCAGATAGTCGGAATGCGGATCGAGCGAGGTCAGCATGCCGTTGAGCGCCGCCTGGATCAGCTTCTTGTCATCCACCGGGGTGACATACTCACGCTCCACCGTGTCCAGGACGTTCCCGAACAATTCGAGCATGTGGTAGGTTTCGGCCTTGGGCTCTGGAGTCGCCCGGGCGGTCTGGCCAAGATAGGCCATGGAGCCGGCGCCGAACACAAAGGCCGAAGCGCCGAGCAGAACGTAATTGCGCATGCCAACCGCCATGACTGTCGCTAGCGTCCTAATTAAGTCGCGCCCTCGATAACGTCGCCCTTACCTGAAAAAACCAATTCCGACGTAAAGAATTTTGTCGCAGGCGAAACCTTGCCGCTAGTCGCGATGGTAGGGCTGGCCGGCCATGAGGCTGGCGGCCCGATAGATTTGCTCGGCCAGCATGGCGCGCGCCAGCGCGTGCGGCCAGGTCTGGGGCCCGAAAGCCAGGGTCTGGTCGGCGCGGGCGAGGATGGCCGGATCCAGGCCATCCGCGCCGCCGATGATGAAAGCCAGCTGCGTCACGCCATCGTCGCGCAGCCGTCCCAGCCGGTCGGCGAAAGCGCGCGAACCCGTCGCCTGGCCATGCTCGTCGCAGGCGATGACGAAGGCGTCCTTGGTCCGCGGCGTAAGGGCTTCCGCCTCGGCCACCTTGCCGGGCTTGCGCGCCTCGACCTCGACGATATCAACCGGCCCCAGACCGTGAGCCCTGCCGACCTGTCCGGCGCGCCGCGCCCAACCCTCCGCCAGCACCGCCTCTGGGGCGGTCCCCAACTTGCCGATGCAAACGAGGGTGATCTTCAAGACTGGCGCATCGGCCGGCTGACAGAGCGCCGGCGCACGGCCCTCGCCCCCCTCCCCGGCGGAGCCTGTCCTCGGGCCGACCTTTGGTCGGACCCGGGGGCCGGTACTCCCCCCGTTTCACGGGTGGAGATCAAAACACGCATCTCTCATCTGACGAACGCGCTAGTGGGCGAGGGCGTGGGCCGGGGGCTCGACCGACCAGATCTTCTCGAGGTTGTAATAGGCGCGGACCTCGGGGCGGAAGAGGTGAATGACCAGATCGCCGGCGTCGATCAACACCCAGTCGCAGGCGCTCATCCCTTCGACCTTGGCCCGGCCGTGGCCGGCGTCCTTCAGCGCGCGCAGCAGGTGGTCGGCGATCGCGCCCACGTGGCGGTGCGAGCGGCCGGAAGCGACCACCAGACCGTCGGCGAACGAGCTTTTGCCTTTCAGATCGATGAAGATGATGTCCGCCGCCTTTTCATCGTCCAGGCGCTTGAGAACCATGGTTTCGAGAGGGGTGCGGACAGCGGGTTCCGTTTCGGAACCAGGCGGGAGGGTGGGCGCGGGCGGTTTGGCGGGCGCGGACTTGAGGCTCAGAGGCGGGCTCCTTGGGGAACAGAGGCGTCACTCATCCTAACACATCCCTGGGCGAAGCGGATAATTCGCGAAGCGCGGTGGACGAGGCGTAGTTCCACGGCCCGGTAAGATAGATCCAGGCTGGAGGCCTGGATCGCGCCAGGCCTCGGGCTCGGACCTCGGGCAGCC
>DATCEL010000261.1:0-2596 GCA_036510115.1 Caulobacteraceae bacterium | reverse complement strand
GGCGGATCACGGCGGCGCCCCAGGTGAGGCCGCCGCCCATGGCCTCGAGCAACAGAAGCTGCCCCGGCCGGATGCGCCCGTCGCTGACTCCTTCGTACATCGCCAGGGGTATGGAAGCGGCCGAGGTATTGGCGTGCCGCTCCACCGTCGAGATCACCCGGGCGCCATCGATGCCGAGCCGCCGGGCCACGCCTTCGAGAATGCGCTGGTTGGCCTGGTGAGGAATGAACCAATCGACGTCGGCGACATCGATATCCGCCGCCTTCGCCGCGGCGATGACCGCGTCGGCGATATTCACCACCGCGTGGCGAAAAACCTGGTGGCCTTGCATGCGCAGCTTGCCGACCTGTCCGGTGGTCGAGGGGCCGCCGTCGACATAGAGCAGGTCTTGCTTCGTGCCGTCGGCGCGCAGGGATATGCCGAGAATGCCCTGGTCGGTCTTGTCGCCGACGCCGTCGCCCGCCTCGAGTACCACCGCGCCGGCGCCATCTCCGAACAGCACGCAGGTGCCGCGGTCGGTCCAATCCATCAGCCGGGTCATGGTTTCCGCGCCGATGACCAACGCGCGCCGGGAGAGCCCCCGGCCGATGAAGCTGTCGGCGACGCCGAGCGCGTAGACAAAGCCGGAGCAAACCGCCTGGACGTCGAAGGCGATGCCTATGGGCGCGCCGAGCTTGCGCTGAATGATCGTCGCCGTGGCCGGAAAGGTCAGATCCGGCGTCGTCGTGGCCACAACGATGAGATCGATATCGGCCGCCGTCCGGCCGGCCTCCTCCAGCGCGCGCTTGGCCGCCGCTACGCCGAGATCCGACGTAGCCTCACCCTCGGCGGCCCGCCGCCGCGACCGGATGCCGGTCCGCTCGACAATCCATTCGTCGGTCGTATCCACGAACTTGGCCAGGTCGTCGTTGGTCACAACGTCCGCCGGGAGATAGCCGCCGACCCCGGTAACCCGGCTGCGAATGAAGGCGGTCACGCCGGCGCCCGCCCGAGATCGTCCCGTGGCGCCCCGGTCTGGCTGAGATTGCGCACGATATCGGCTGAGAAGTCGCCCCGCCCGAGATCGGCCGCCAGGCGAATGGCGTTGGCGAAGCCGCGGGCGTCCGTCCCCCCGTGACTCTTCACCACCACGCCGTCGAGCCCCAGGAACGGACCACCGTTGATGCCGCTCGGATCGAGCCGTTCGGCCAGGTCGCGAAACGCGCCCTGGGCGATGAACGCCCCCGTCTTGGCCGCCAGGCTCGAGGTGAAGGCGGCGCGCATCTGCGTCCGGAAGAACCGGGCGATGCCCTCGGCGGTCTTCAACGCCACATTGCCGGTGAAGCCGTCGGTGACGATCACGTCCACGGCGCCCTTGGCTATGCCGTCACCCTCGACAAATCCGTGATAGTCGAACTCGAAAGCGCCCTCGCGCAGCAGACGATCGGCGCCCTTCACTTCTTCATGGCCCTTGTCATGCTCGGTCCCAATGTTGAGCAGACCCACCAGAGGCCGCTGAGAATGATGCACCGTCCGATGATAGGCGGCGCCCATGATGGCGAAATCGACCAGCCGCTGAGCGTCGCAGACGACGTTGGCGCCCACGTCGAGCACCGAGGTTATTCCACGCAATGTGGGCCAATTGGCGACCAGCGCCGGCCGATCCAGACCGCCGACCATGCGCAGCACCAGGCGCGAGATCGCCATCAAGGCCCCGGTGTTGCCGGCCGACACCGCCGCCATCGCCTCTCCCGCCCGCACGCTCTCGACGGCGTTCCACATCGACGAGCCCTTGCCGCGTCGCATCGCGTGAGCGGGCTTGGCGTCCATGGCGATCACCGCCGAGGTGTGACGTATTTCGCAGACCGCCCGCGCGGCGGGGGCGCGCGCCAAGGCGTCGGCGATCAGGGTCTCGTCGCCATGCAGCAGGAAGCGGATATCGCCGGCCACCAGGCGGGTCGCCGCGGCGACGCCCGGAACAATCACCGCTGGCCCGTGGTCGCCTCCCATGGCGTCGATCGAGATCACCAGAGGATCCGCCAAGACGACGCCTAAAGCTCCCGAACGGCGCCGGGCCCCGCCGGCGAAAGCGCGACGATACAGTGCGTCGCCAGCGATGCAACAGCGGGCCGCTGGCGCGCCATCTAAGGCGCGGGCCAGACCGGACCGTCGGCCAACAACGTCTCAACCGATGACGAACGCTCGCGGCACCTGACGACATAGTCCGCAAGGGCGGTCGGATCGACGCCCTCGACGTCCTGCAGAATGGTGCGTGCGATCAGAGCCGCGAGCGGCTCCCGGTCGGGCAGACGCTCGAACGCCTGCCGATAGGACGCCGCCCGGCCATAGAACGCCCCGCCCAGGGCGCGCATGCGTTTGCCGACCGTGAGGTCGCCCACGCCCATCTCGCGCAGGGCCCCGTCGAGGTCGCTCACATAGGCGTCGAACAAGGCTTGGCTGGATGCGGCGGCGGCGTCACCCTCACCTCTCAGCCGTTCGATCAGAAGTATGACATGCAGGGTGAGGAGTTCGAAGCGGCCCTCGACCGTGTCGGGCGCGCCCATGACGGCGTAGAGCCCTTCGGCGCGAGCCTGGCTCACCGCCGAATCGTAAAGGC
>DATCEL010000260.1:0-2493 GCA_036510115.1 Caulobacteraceae bacterium | reverse complement strand
TGATCAGCGCCACGAGGCCGAAAGTGGCGACGGCTCAGACAACCTCTCCCAGTGGGAGAGGTGGAATACCTAGTTGACCTCTGACTTGCGGGGCGCGGGCGGCGGCAAAGCCGCTACGGGAACGCCGTCTTTCAGCAAGGCTTTGACCTCGCCGGGCGACGCCTCGCCATAGATGCCGCGGGCTTCGGCGGCGCCTTCATGGATCTGCCGCGCCTCGGTGGCGAAACGGTCGCCGACATAGTCGCAGGTCTCCTCCACATGGGCGCGAATCCGGCCCATCGTCTCCATCATCATCGCTTGGGCGCGCGGGGCTTCGGGCGTTCGTTGTTTGGCGACGGCCGGTGCCATGATCTGCTTGCGCACCTTGGGCGATGCGCACAGCGGGCAGGCGAGCCGACCGGACGCGAGCTGGTCGTCAAAGTCGCTGGAGACGCTGAACCAGGCCTCGAACGGATGGCCGGTTTCGCAGGTGAGGGCGTAGCGGATCATGGGCCGGTGAACGGCCGGTCGTGGTCGAGCGCCGGGATGGAGGCCCGCGCGCGCGCCGATTCCGCCGGATCGATCGTCGCCCTGAGTACGCAGGGATCATCATGATCGGCCAATGCGACCTCCTCGCCCCACGGTGAGACGACCAGGGTCCGGCCCCAGGTGGCGCGTCCATCCTCGTGCAGGCCGCCTTGCGCCGCCGCCAGGACGAACGAGCCGGATTCGATGGCGCGGGCGCGTAGCAACACCCGCCAATGGGGCTCGCCCGTCGGTCGGGTGAAGGCCGCGGGGACCACGAGCGCCTCGGCGCCGGCCTTCGCCAGTGCCCGATAGAGCGCCGGGAAGCGAAGGTCGTAGCAGACGCTGAGGCCCAGGTGGACGCCATCGACCTCGGCGATCACGGCCCGGTCGCCGGGCGCGAAACTGGCCGATTCGCGATAGCGTTCGCCGCCCGCAAGATCGACGTCGAAGAGGTGGATCTTGTCATAGGCGGCGGCGATCCCGCCCGATGGGTCCACGAGCAGCGACCGGTTCGCCGCCTTGCCGTCCGGGCGCAGAACCATGGCCGAGCCGATTAGCAGCCAGATCCCCAGTTCGTCGGCCAGGCGGCGCAGGCCGATGACGCAGGGATCGTCCTCCATCGGTGAGATGGCGTCGAACAGCGCCTCGCGGCGCCGTTGCAGAATGTTGGTCCCCTCCGGGGTGACGATGAGCCTCGCCCCGCCGGCGGCGGCCTCGCGCACCAGCGGAGCGGCATGGGCGAGCGCCGCCTCCCGCGAGGCTGGCGTGCGCAGTTGGACCAGGGCGATCTCGAGCATCGTCAGATGGCGGTGAGCATGGCGTCGAGCTTCCCGGCCTGGTCGAGTTGGACGATCTCATCGCAGCCGCCGACGTGGGCGTCGCCGATGAATATCTGCGGAAAGGTCTGGCCGCCGGATCGCTCGATCATCTCACGCCGCTTGTCGGGGTCGAATCCCGCTTCGACCTCGGTGACGTCCGCTCCCTTGCGGCGCAGGAGCGAGAGGGCGTGGGCGCAATAGCCGCAAAACGGTCGGGTGTAGATGGTGACGTGGGCCATGGGTCTCTAAGCTAAGCGCCGCGAAGGGGCGCTCAAGTGGCCTCATATAGCGCGGATGGAGCGTTCTTTCACCCTGGCGATGACGGCCAGATCGACCCGGGCGGCGCCGGCGCGCTTCAGAGCCCTGGCGCAGGCCTCGGCGGTCGCCCCGGTGGTCAGCACGTCGTCCACCAGCAGCAGGCGCGCCCCGGCGATCCGTCCGCGCCAGCGGGGCGAGGCTTCGAAAGCCCCCGCCACATTGCGCCGCCGGCCCGATCCGGACTTCCCGGCCTGGGTTGGGGTGCGGCGCGGCCTGACCAGAGCGTCCGGCCAGTATTCTAGGCCGGCCGCCGCCGCCAGCGGCCGGGCGATTTCCGCCGCCTGATTGTAGCGGCGGCCGAGCAGCCGCAGGCGGTGCAGAGGCACGGGCAGCACCGCGTCGGCATCGACCAGCAGATCGGCCGCCGCCCTGGCCAGCCAGCGCGCAAACAGCGGCGCGAGGTCCGTCCGGTCGGCGTGCTTGAGCTTGAGGATGAGATTGCGCGAGGCGTCGTCATAGAGACAGGCGGCCCGGGCGCGGTCGAAGGCCGGGGCTCTGGCCTGGCAGGCGACACACCGCGCCCCTGGGCCAAGGTCGTAATCGAACGGCGCGCCGCATCCGTCGCAGACCGGCGCGTCGATGAAGCGGATGGCCGACCAGGCGGTCGCCGTCAGGCCGAGGGTCTGAACGCCGCTGGCGTGTCTGGATTCGTCCAGCGGGGTTGGCGGCAGCATGAGATCGAGCAGCCGGACCGCCGCGCCGCGAACCCGGCTCGGCGCGGACATGGCCGCCTCGGCTATCCGCTCAACGCTCACCATGCTTTCTCCCCGGAGAGACTTTTGCACGCGCCGGCGCCTTACGGTAGCCCGTCACCATGGCTGAGCCGCCGCGCCTTTTCGACCGCGATCTC
>DATCEL010000259.1:0-4601 GCA_036510115.1 Caulobacteraceae bacterium | reverse complement strand
AACGACAATTCGCCGCCCGATCTCGAGCGGCTGGGCGGTGGCGCGGTCCGCGAGACGTTCGGCGAGCCATGCGCGCCGGCTTCGCGCGAACGCCACCGCGTCGGCGAGACGCCGGGCCGACGGCGCCGTCGCCACCGCCTCGCCAGTCCGCGTGTCGATGCGAACCGAGAGACGTCGGGCGCGCGGATTGACCTTCAAGCGGAGGGTGAAGCCATCGAGATCGATTCGCTCTCCATCCGCCAAGGCTCTGGCGAACAGCCTCATGACCCGAACGGAATCCCTTTAGTCACAGCGTCGCTTGGCGAGCGCCAATGAAGTCCCGCACGCGAGGATAGATCTCCTCGACGAAGCGCCGACCGTTGAACACGCCATAGTGGCCGACTCCCAGCTGCACATAGAGCTCGCGCATAGAGTCCGGCGTGTTGACGCACAGTCCGTGGGCGGCCTGGGTTTGACCGACGCCGGAGATGTCGTCCCGCTCGCCTTCCACGGTCATCAGGCCGATGTCAGTCATGGCGGCCGGATTCACCAGCCGGCCGCGATGGATCATCTCGCCCTTGGGCAGCAAGTGACGCTGGAACACCTCATCCACCGTCTGCAGGTAAAACTCCTCGGACAGATCGAGCACGGACAGATATTCGTCATAGAATTCGCGGTGCTTTTCCGCCGAGTCGCCGTCGCCCTTCACCAGATCGGCGAAATATCGCCAATGGGCGCTCTGGTGGGCCTCCACGTTCATCGACATGAAACTGTAGAGCTGAACGAAGCCCGGATAGACTCGCCGCAGCGCGCCCGCGTAGGGCGGCGGCACGGTGTAGATCATGCGCGACTGGAACCAGGTGAACGGCCGCTCCTGCGCCAGTCGGTTTGTCGCCGTAGGCGAGAGCCGAGCGTCGATGGGGGAGCCCATCAAGGTGAGACTGGCGGGCCTGAGCGGGTCGCCGCTTTCGGCCATCAGCGCCGCGGCGGCCAGCGCCGGCGGCCCGGGCTGACACACGGCCACCACGTGAGCGCGACGGCCGATCTCGCCCAGAATGTCGATCAGCGTGTCGATGTAGCCGTGAAGGTCGAAACGACCCTCGACAATCGGAACGTCGCGCGCATTGGTCCAGTCAGTCACATAGACATCGTGGTCGGCGAGGAAAGCCAGCACCGTGCCGCGCAGCAAGGTGGCGTAGTGGCCCGAAAGCGGCGCGGCGATCAGCACGGCGGGCGCCTCGGCGGGGGCGCCCGCTCGCTCCAACCCCTCTGGATCGCGGGCGAAACGGCGCAGCTTCACCCATGGAGCGCGCCAGACTGTCTCGCAACGCACGGCGACGGCATGGCCGTTCACCATCACCTCGTCGATGTCCCAGGCCGGCTTGAAGTAGCGTCTCGTCAGGCTAGCGGTGACGTCGGCGGTAGCGGAGAGGGTGCGGCCTAGCCTCGAGGCAGCCGCCGGGTTGAACGGCGAGCGCCAGAAATCACGCGCGAATTCAGCCGCCATGCGCAGAGGAACAGCGGAACGGTATGCGGTTTCGTGCAGTGCGTACAGCATGTCTCCCCTTCAGAACGCGCGGCGCGACACTATGGGTGGCGTTCGGCGGAGAAGTCCAGCGGCCAAGCGGTCGCGCCCACCCCTCATCGCCCGTCCATCGCGGCGGCGATCTGGCCGGCCATGTCGGCGGGCGACCCCGATGTCACGGGACGCACGAAGCGGTCCTCGGGATCCATCAGATAGACGATGGAGGTGTGATCCACGCTGTAGTCCGGACCACTCCCATGGGGGCTGAAATAGACACGATAGGCGGCGGCGACAGTCTTGATGTCGGCGGCCGACCCCGTGAGGCCGATCGTCCCCTTTGGGAAGGAAGAACTGGAGAGATAGGCGCGCAGCTGGGCGGGCGTATCTCTCGCCGGATCGACAGTGATGAACACGACCTGAAACGCCTTGGCTTTCGCACCGAGAGCCACCTGCGCCTGGGCCAAGGCGGCCAGGGTGGTTGGACATACGTCCGGGCAAAAGGTGTAGCCGAAATAGATCGCGCTCCATTTGCCCTTCAGGATGCTCTGATCGACGCGCGCGCCATTTTGCGCCGTCAAATGAAACGGCCCGCCGATGTCGGAAGCGGGCGGGGAACGGCCGGCGAACTCGCCGTTCCAAGAAAGGACGACCGCTGACCCCAGAATCGCCAGGGCGACTGTCAGTATGATAAGATTTCTACGATTCATTGGGGCGGGGATGGATTCCCGGTCTCGCCTATGCGCGCGACACGAGGGATCCGTAAGCGTATGGCGTCGACGACGGCAGAGTCATTAGGAACCACCCAACCCGCTGGCTTTCCGCGCCTCACCGCGCATGGCTTTCCCGCGGATACGCTGGCCACTCTCACCGCGCAAGTTCCGGGCCTGGGCGTCGGTCGGATCAAGACCCGCACACTCATCGTATTGCGTCTCCTGGGCGTGGTCGGACAGGTCGTTGCGATCGTTTTCGTCGGTGAGATTCTTCGCTTTCCGCTGCCCTATCTGCCGTGCGCGATTCTGATTGGGCTGAGCGCCCTGTTCAATCTGCTGCTGATGGTGTCGCCGGCCAGCCGCCGACTCGCCAAGACCTGGGAAGCCGGCGCTCAGCTCGTGTTCGATATCGTTCAGATCGCTGGGCTGCTTCTGTTCACCGGCGGCCTCAGCAATCCGTTCTGCGTGCTGATGATTATTCCGGTCACGGTCGCCTTCGCGACGCTGCCCACGCGCTGGGCTGTGGCCATGGGGATCATCGCCGCCATCCTCGCGGTCACCCTGGCCTTCGCCGGCCTGCCGCTTCCCTGGCCCGGCGCCGCGCCGTTCCGCTTGCCGATACTCTATCGCCTGGGCTGCGCGGTGGCGCTCATGCTTGGCATGGGCGTGACCGGAGGCTTCGCCTTCTGGACCGCGTCGCGGGCCGCGCGGATGGAGTTGGCCCTTCACGTCACCGAAACGGTCCTCGGTCGCGAACAGCGAGTTTCGGCTCTCGGCGCGCTGGCCGCCGCCGCCGCCCATGAACTCGGCTCGCCCCTGACCACCATCACCGTTGTCGCCAAGGAGATGGCGCGCGAGGCGCCGGAGGGACCGCTGCGCGAGGACGCATGGCTGCTGGTGGACGAGGCTCAGCGCTGCCGCGGGATACTGAAGCGGCTCACCGATGCGCCTGGAGACATCGAGGCGCCGCAGCGCCTGAGTCTGGAGGACTTCCTGGGCGACATCGTCGCCCCCTATGAAGGCGACCCGGTCATTCGCGTCGAAGCCCAGGTCAGTGGGCCGCCGGGAGCCACGGCGCCGCAGATCTGGCGGCGCACCGAGATCATTCATGCGTTCAATTCCATCGTCGAGAACGCGTTCGACTTCGCCCGCGGCGAGATCCAGTTCACCGCCAAATTCGACAGCCGATCGATCACCCTGCAGGTGGCGGACGACGGCCCGGGATTCGCCTCCGAGATCCTGGATCGGCTTGGCGATCCCTACGTGACCACCAGGCCCGGCGCCGAAGGCTCGCGCACGGGCCATATCGGCATGGGTTTGGGCTTCTTCATCGCCAAGACCCTGCTCGAGCGCACCGGAGCTACGGTGGCGTTCCGCAACGGTCGTCGGCGCGGCGCCATCGTCACCGCCCGCTGGCCGAGAGCATCCATCGAAGCGGTGGACTGAGGAGGCTAAAGACCAGACGCACTTGCATTCCTTAGCCGAAGTGCGACATTTTGTAGCAGGGCGAGACGTTTGCCTTCCCTGGGCGAGTTCTTGAGGCGGGAATGTCTGACTATAACCCGGCGCTAGCCGATCTGACGGACCGAAGCCTACTCCTGCTGGATGACGATAACGTACTGCGCATACGATTGGGGCGCGCCCTTGAGGCGCGGGGATTCGAGACCACTCTGGCGCAATCCGTGGAAGAGGCCGTGGCCGCGGTGCGGGCCTCGCCACCGGCCTTCGCGGTGCTCGATATGCGCCTCGAAGACGGTTCAGGCCTCAGCGTCGTCGATGTCCTGCGCGAAGTCAGGCCCGAAGCGCGGATCATCATGCTCACCGGCTATGGCAATATCGCCACCGCGGTCGCGGCCGTGAAGGCCGGGGTTGTCGACTATCTCTCAAAGCCGGCGGATGCCGACAACGTGGTCACCGCCCTGCTGGCGGCGGAAGGCGGCTCGCCCGTGCCGCCGGAAAACCCGATGAGCGCCGATCGTGTGCGGTGGGAACACATCCAACGGGTCTATCAGCTCTGCGGCTGCAACGTCTCGGAGACGGCGCGCCGGCTCAACATGCACCGCCGCACCCTGCAGCGAATCCTCTCCAAGCGCGCCCCGCGCTAAACGAGGGCCGCCAACGCGCGCATCGCCGCCATCCTCGCGAAGGCGATGGTCAACGCCTTACGCCGCGCCCCCGCCAGCGGGCTTGCCGGCGCTTCCCGCACCACCGCCCCGTCAAAGGCGTCGCCAACGATAAGACCGGGCTCAATCGGCAGGATGTGGGTTGGGAAGTCCGGCGACACGGCGAAGTAGAATGCATCGCAGAACGGCAGATACTCCGCCCATTTGCGGTCGGCGCGAAAATCGTCGAGGCCTGATTTCACCTCCACGATAACGATCTGACCG
>DATCEL010000258.1:0-2345 GCA_036510115.1 Caulobacteraceae bacterium | reverse complement strand
GCGGCCCAATATTCCCCAGAGCCACCGCTCCCTTGAGGGTGAGGCGATTCAGTCTGCCCACTCGCGCTTCAGGCTCGCTCCCCCGCCAGGATCATCCGCGCGGCCTTCTCGGCGATCATCATCGTCGGCGAATTGGTGTTGCCCGAGACGATGCGCGGCATGATCGAGGCGTCGGCGATTCTCAAATGCTCCACGCCCCTCACGCGAAGCCGCGCGTCGACGACGGCCATCGCATCGTCGGCCGCCCCCATGCGCGCCGTGCCGACCGGATGGAAGATGGTCGTGCCGAGCTCGCGGGCGGCTTCGATCAACCCCTCGTCGGAGGTCACCGACGCGCCCGGCCGATGCTCCTCGGGGTGGAACCGCCGCAGCGGCGGCCTGGCGACGATGCGGCGCGCGAGGCGAAGCGAATCGGCGGCGACGCGCTCGTCGTCGGGCGTCGAGAGGTAGTTCGGCTGGATGGTTGGCGAGACCATCGGATCGGGGCTGGCGGCATGGATGGCGCCGCGGCTGGTCGGGCGCAGATTGGCGACGCTGATGGTGATGGCGCCAAAGCGGTGCAAAGGATCGCCGAACCTGTCCAGCGAAAGCGGCTGAACATGGAACTCGAGATTGGGCGTCTCATATTCCGGCGATGACCGGGCGAAAGCGCCCATCTGGGACGGGGCCATGGACATCGGCCCCCGACGAAGAAGGGCGAATTCCAGCGCCATCAGAGGTCGCCGCCAGAGCGACGCATAGAGCGCGTTCAGGGTCGGCACACCGCTGACCTTGTAGTAGGGTCGGATCTGCAGGTGATCCTGCAGGTTTTCGCCCACCCCCGGCAGATGGCGCATCACCGGAATACCGAGGGTCGCGAGCCGGGCGCCGTCACCCAATCCGGACAACTCCAGCAGCTTGGGCGTGGCCACGGCGCCGGCGGCGATCACCACCTCGGCGCGGGCGCGCGCCTCGAAGGGAACGCCATCACGCAGTCCGCGAACGCCGATGGCGCGGCCGTCCTCGACCAGCACGCTGCTCACATGGACGCCGGTGAGGAGCTGCAGATTGGGCCGTCGCAGCGCCGGTTTGAGAAACCCGCGCGCCGCGCTCCAGCGCAGGCCCGATTTCTGGTTCACCTGGAAGTAACCGGCCCCGAAATTGTCGCCGCCGTTGAAGTCGTCGCGAAGCGGAATCCCCTCGAGCGCCGCCGCCTCCGCGAACGCGTCGAGCACCGCCCAGCGCATTCGCGGATGTTCGACCCGCCACTCGCCGCCGCGAGCGTGGAATGCGTTCGGCGGGTCGATGTGGTCTTCCTGGGCCATGAACAGCGGCAGAACGTCGCTCCAGCCCCAGCCCGGCAGGCCCAATTGTCGCCAGCCGTCGTAGTCCGCCGCCTGACCGCGCATGTAGATCATCGCGTTGATCGCCGAACAGCCGCCGATCACCTTGCCGCGCGGGTAACGCAGACCGCGTCCGCCCAGACCCGGGATCGGATCGGTCTCGAACATCCAGTCGGCGCGGGGATTGCCGATCGAGAACAGGTAACCCACCGGTACGTGAAACCAGATCCAGTCGTCCTTGCCGCCAGCCTCCAGCACCAGCACGCGGTTGCGCGCGTCCGCCGACAGCCGGTTGGCCAGCACGCACCCCGCCGACCCCGCGCCGACGACGATGTAGTCGAAGGTTTCGATCATACGATCGGCGGGAAGGCGCCGCCTCCCTCCCCTTCATGGGGAGGGGGGATCGACCGAAGGTCGAGACGGGTGGGGTTCGCGCAGCCACCCCATCCGTCTTGCTTCGCCAAGGCTTCGCAAGCCACCTTCCCCATCAAGGGGAAGGTGGATGGCCAGGTCCGACGCCCGGCGAGAAAAGCCCAAATGTGACCACCCCCTACAGCCCTCCGATCAGCTTCGCGAAAGCCAGAGTGGTGCGATCCTCGAGATAGGGGCCGATGATTTGAGCCCCGATGGGCAGGCCCGCCCTGGTCACGCCGATCGGGACCGCCGTCGCCGGCAGATTGGCCAGGGTGGCCATGCCTGGCCACGCCACCTGGTCGCCATAGGGCGTCACCCGACCGTCGATGAGGTGAGTGCGGGTGGCGAACTCTCCGCCCTGGTGCTCGAAAGCGACCACGCCAAAGACCGGCGCCAGCACCACGTCGAAGACTTCGAACAGCTCCGCCCACTGGCGGCGAAAGAAAACCTGGGCGTCGAGGGCGGTCATCCAGGCATGGGCGGTCATGGCGTCGGGCCGGGGCGGCGCGCCGCGCGAAATCGCCTCAGACAGAAGCATCATGTAGAGCCCGTGAGCCGCGGCGAGGTCCGGCAGCGCGTCGCTCTTGCGTGAAACCTTGTCCCCGGCCG
>DATCEL010000257.1:0-2921 GCA_036510115.1 Caulobacteraceae bacterium | reverse complement strand
AGGCGATTGAAGACATCGGTGGCCGCCGCCACGGCGATGTTGTCCGCCCGCCGCCAGCGCTCGTAGCGGGCGAGAACGGTTGGCGCGCCGATATCCTCGCCGACGCGGACCGCCTCGACCAACACCTCGGCCAGGGCGGCGCAGTCCTTCAGGCCCATGTTCAGCCCCTGGCCGGCGATCGGGTGGATGGCGTGGCCGGAATCGCCGACGAGGGCCACGCGCGGCGCGGTCAGCCGCTCGGCCATTTGCAGCGACAGCGGATAGGTGAAGCGCGGGCCTTCCAGGCGCGCCCGGCCGAGGAAGGGGCCGAATCGGCGCGCCAGATGGGCTTCGAAAGCTTCCTCGCGGCAGACCTTCAGCGCCGCCGCCCGGGAAGGGGTTTCGGTCCACACCAGGCTCGCCCGACGGCCTGGCAGGGGCAGGATGGCGAACGGGCCGCTGGGAAGGAAATGCTCATAGGCGACGCCGGCGTGGTCACGATCGACGGCGACGGTCGCCACCACCGCCGCGTGGGGATAGCTCCAGCCGAAGGTGTCGATGTTCGCCGCGCCTCTCACCAGCGAGCCGCGGCCGTCGGCGCCGACCGTGAGGGGGGCGGCCAGGGTGCGCCCATCGACGAGGCGGACCTCGGCGGCGCCGGCGGTGATATTGACCGCCTCGACCTTGGCCGGGGCCAGCACCTCGATGCCGGCCTCGGTCACCGCCCGGGCGAGGCCGGCGCGGATATGGCGGTTTTCCAGCATGTAGCCGAGCGGCTCGCCCTCGAACCGATCGGCGATTTCGGCCGAGTCGAAGCGCAGAAAGGCGCCGGAAGAGGCGCGCGCCGACGGTCCGGGCGAGCGGCCATCGGTGACCAAGATCTGTTCGATGCGCTGGGCGTGGGGTTCGAGGAAGCCAGCCGCGCCCAGGGCCCGCCACTGGCGGAAGGCGGCGAAGGAAATGGCGCTGGCCCGGCCATCGAAGGTCGGCGCGCATTGAACCTCGAACGGCAGGGGGTCGATGAGCACAGGCTTGAGGCCGCCGGCCGCCAGCGCCAAGGCCAGTGTCGCCCCCGGCATGCCAGCGCCGACGATGATGACATCGGGATCGGCGGTCATGGCGCCGCCGGCCCCCTCACCCCTCGCCCTCGCTCGGCAAGCCCATCATGTGGAAGCCGGCGTCGACGTGGACCACCTCGCCGGTGGTCGAGCGGCCGAGATCGGAGAGCAGCCACAGGGCGCAGCCGGCCACGCCTTCCATGGAGGTGTCTTCCTTGAGGGCGCTGAGCGCGCGGCCTTGGGCCAGCATGCCGCGGCCGCCCGAAATTCCGGCCAGGGAGAGCGTCCGCATGGCCCCGGCGGAAAGGGCGTTGACGCGAATGCCCTTGGGGCCGAGGTCGCGGGCGATATAGCGCATCGACGCCTCCAGCGCCGCCTTGGCCACGCCCATGGTGTTGTAGTTGGGGATGGCGCGCTCTGAGCCGAGATAGGTCAGAGTGATGATCGAGCCGCCGTTCGGCATCAGCCTCGCGGCGCGGCGCGAGGCGTCGACGAAACTGTAGGCGGAAATATCCAGGGCCTGGGCGAAGGCCGCGCGCGTGGCGTTGTCGACGAACGAGCCCTTGATCTGGTCGGGGGCGGCGTAGGCGATGGCGTGGACCAGGAAGTCTATCGAGCCCCAGGCGTCCTCGACCACCTTGAAGGCGGTCTCCATGGACTGATCGCTCGAGGCGTCGAACGTCGCCCAGAGTTTGACGCCGATGCTTTCACCAAGCGGGCGGACGCGCTTTTCGTTGGCTTCCATATAGGCGAGGCCGACGTCCGCCCCCTGGGCGGCGAGCTGGGCGGCGATGCCCCAAGCGATGGAGTTGTGATTGGCCACGCCCATGACAATGCCGCGCTTGCCGGCCATGAGTTGGCCCTTGGTCAGGAGGTAGTCTTCGGCCATGCGCGGGTCTCCGGTTGAGGGGCGGCGGCGCTATTTGAACGGTTGCGCGAGGGCTCGCAACTCGCGGCTCTAGTGTCCCGATTCCGAAGTTCGCAGGCGCTTGTGGGCGGCACGGACGAACTTCGGAATCGATGAGGACACTAGCAAGTTTGAGTTTCTAGTGTGCTTTTCAGATTTGAAGTTCGCTCCGCAGCCGACCCCATGAACAGGCGAACCTCAAATCCAGCACACTAGAGATCGGCGCGGCTCAGAACCAGGCAGCCATTGGTGCCGCCGAAGCCGAAGCTGTTGGACATCACGGTCTCCAGTGGCCCGTCGCGCCGTTCGCGCAGGATCGGCAAGTCCGCGAACGCCGGGTCGAGGGTTTCGATATGGGCGCTCTTGGCGGCGAAGCCTTCCTTCATCATCAGCAGGCTGTAGATCGCCTCCTGCGCCCCAGCCGCGCCCAGGCTGTGACCAGTGAGCGCCTTGGTGGACGAGATCAGCGGCGCGCTTTCGCCGAACACCGCGCGCACGGCCTCCATCTCCTTGAGATCGCCGACCGGCGTGCCGGTGCCATGGGGGTTGAGATAATCGATCTTGCGATCGCCAGCGCCGGCGATGGCCATGCGCATGCAGCGCGCGGCGCCCTCACCCGACGGCGCCACCATGTCGTGACCATCGGAGTTGGCGGCGTAGCCGACAATCTCGCCCCAGATTTTGGCGCCGCGGGCGCGGGCGCGCTCCAGATCCTCGAGGATCACGATGCCGGCCCCGCCGGCGATGACGAAACCGTCGCGATCGAGGTCATAGGGGCGGCTGGCGGTCGCCGGCGTGTCGTTAAAGCCGGAGGACATCGCTCCCATGGCGTCGAAGAGGGCGCTCAAAGTCCAGTCGAGCTCCTCGCAGCCGCCGGCGATGACCATGTCCTGCTTGTCCATCAGGATCTGTTCGTAGCCGTAGCCGATGCAGTGGGTCGAGGTGGCGCAGGCCGAGGAGATCGAGAGGTTGACGCC
>DATCEL010000256.1:0-2244 GCA_036510115.1 Caulobacteraceae bacterium | reverse complement strand
TCGTCAGGGACGGGCGGATCAATCGGGCGATGGGGATGTCATCGAAGCCAGCGACGGCGATGTCGCTCGGGACACGCACGCCCTTTTCCTCCAGCGCCAGGAGGCAGCCGATGGCCATAGTGTCGTTGGCGGCGAACACCGCGCGCGGCCGCTCGTTCATTTCTAAGAGTCTCAGCCCGGCCCGGTAGCCCGACTCCTCGGTGAAGTCGCCCGGAAGCACCAGCTCCTCGGCGCCTTCGAGAGCTTCGCGATAGCCGCGCAGACGCTCCTGCGATTCGAAATTGTTCGCCGGGCCGGCGATATGGGCGATCGGGCCCCCGTGGGCCGCCAGGTGCCGAACCACGGCCATGGCGCCGCCGTGGTTGTCGACGCAGAACGAGGCGTAAGGCCTGCCGCTGACGCGTGTGTTGATCAGCACGGTCGGCAGCGTCTCGGCCAGATTCTCGGCCAGCATCTCTTCATCCACGTAGGGCGACATCAGCAACAGGCCGTCGACGCGACCGCTCATCGAGCGCATCGCCGCCCCGGCCTCGGCAGCATCGCCATGGGATGTGGATACCAGCAGATGCAGGCCCCTGGATCGCGCCGCCAGATCGGCGCCGCGAATGATCTCGGAGAAAAATTCACCGTGCAGATCCGGAAGCATCACCCCGATGGTGTCGCTGCGCCTCGTGCTGAGTATCCGGGCCGCCGAATGGGGAAGGAAGCGCAGGCGCCGTGCGGCGTCGAGCACGCGATCGCGGGTTGCTGGCCGCACATTGGCGAGGCCGTTCAACGACCGCGAGGCAGATGCGACCGAGACGCCGGCCTCGCGCGCCACGTCGCGAATGGTCACCACGCTATCACGCCAGGAGCGGCCCGGTAGGATGGCGAAGGCAAGCTTACTTCCTCCCTTTACGGTCGCCCGGCCGCTCTGACGGCGGCTCTGAGCAACTCAACCTCCCGGCTCGGAGGTGACAATATCAATACGGAAATGTAACCGGTTTCATGAACGTGTAAAGCCATTCGTCACACGCGCCGCTCAGTCTCGATTCCCGTGTTGCAAATCCGGAACGCCGCCCATGAACGACAGACGCACCTTTCCCGAAGGATTCTTGTGGGGCGCCGCGACCGCCGCCTACCAAGTGGAGGGCGCCTCCATGGCCGATGGGGCGGGGATGAGCATCTGGGATCGCTTCGCTCATACGCCCGGCCTGATCCGAGACGGCGACACCGGCGATGTGGCCTGCGACCAGTATCATCTCTATCGCCAGGACACGGCGATGATGCGCGAACTTGGGCTCCAGGCTTACCGCTTCAGCGTCTCCTGGAGCCGCGTACTGCCCGAGGGGAGGGGAAGGGTGAACCGGGCCGGGCTCGACTACTACGACCGCCTCGTCGACACTTTGCTCGAAAACGGGATCGAGCCGCTGCTCACTCTCTACCACTGGGACCTCCCGGCGGCCCTGGACGACCGCGGCGGGTGGCTGAACCCAGACGTGGCCGACTGGTTCGCCGACTACGCGACGCTTCTTTACCGCAAGTTCGACGGCCGGGTGAAAACCTGGGCGACGCTGAATGAGCCGTGGGTGGTCACGGATGGCGGCTATCTGCACGGCGCCCTGGCGCCCGGTCACAAGAATCGGTTCGAAGCCCCGATCGCCTCGCACAACCTCATGCGCGCCCACGGTGCGGCGGTGAGAGCCTATCGCGCCGAAGGCAAACACCGGGTCGGCCTGGTGGTGAACCTCGAACCGAAATATCCGGCCTCGGACGATCCAGCCGACGTGGCCGCCGTGGCGCGCGCGGACGCCTATATGAATCGGCAGTACCTCGATCCAGTGTTTCTGGGGCGATACCCGGAGGAGATGGCGCAAATTTTTGGCGACGCATGGCCGGGTTGGCCGCGAGAGGACTTCGAGCAGATCTCACAGCCAATCGACTGGCTCGGCGTCAACTACTACACCCGCAGTGTCACCACCCATGACGAGGAAAGTTGGCCGTTAAAGGCTCGGGTCGCGCCCCAGGACGGCGCCGTCTACACCGAAACCAATTGGGAGGTTTATCCGCAGGGCCTGACCGACATCTTGCTGTGGGTGAAAGACCGCTATGGCGACATCCCGCTGATGATCACCGAGAACGGCGCCGCCTTTCCCGATCCGCCCAAGGTCATCGACGGCTGCCTGAAGGACCCGCTCCGCGTCGACTATCTGCGACGGCATCTGGGCGCTGTCCACGATGCCATCGCGCAAGGTGTGAAGGTCG
>DATCEL010000255.1:0-2451 GCA_036510115.1 Caulobacteraceae bacterium | reverse complement strand
CCGTCGCTGACCACATAGTCGCGGCCCTCGGCGCGCAGACGCCCGGCCGCGCGCGCGCCCGCTTCGCCGTTCAGCCGCACATAGTCGTCATAGGCGATGGTCTCGGCGCGGATGAACCGCTTCTCGAAGTCGGTGTGGATCACCCCCGCCGCCTCCGGCCCGGTGGCCCCGACCGGAATGGTCCAGGCGCGCGCCTCCTTGGGTCCGGCGGTGAAGTAGGTGTGCAGGCCCAGGAGGGCGTAGGCCTCGTGGATCAGCCGGTCGAGCCCGGCTTCGCCGAGGCCCATGGCTTCCAGAAACTCGGCCCGTTCGTGGGCGTCGAGCACCGCGATCTCGCTCTCGATGCGGGCTGAGATGGCCACCGATTTGGCCCCGTCGCGCGCCGCGCGCTCAGCCACGGCGGCGGAGAGCGCATTGCCGGTCGCGGCGTTGGCCTCGTCGACATTGGCCACGAACAGCGCCGGTTTGGCGGTCAAGAGCTGCAGCATGCGCCAGAGCTTGACGTCATCGTCGGCGATCTTCGCCGCGCGGGCGGGGCGGCCGGCGGCCAGCTCGGCGAGCGCCAGCCGCGCCAGACGCAGATTGGCCACGCTTTCCTTGTCGGCGCCCTTGGCGCGTTTTTCCAGGGCTGGCAGGCGCCGCTCCAGGCTGTCGAGGTCGGCCAGCATCAGTTCGGTGTCGATGATGTCGATGTCGGCCAGGGGATCGACCCGGCCTTCCACGTGGGCCACGTCGCCGTCTTCGAAACAACGGACGACCAGGGCGACGGCGTCGCAATCGCGGATGTGGCTGAGGAACTGGTTGCCGAGGCCCTCGCCTTGGGCCGCGCCGCGCACCAGGCCGGCCACGTCGACGAAGGTGATCCGCGCGGGGATGATTTCCTTCGATCCGGCGATCGCCGCCAGCTTGTCGAGCCGCGCCTCGGGCACGGCGACCTCGCCGACATTGGGCTCAATGGTGCAGAACGGATAGTTGGCCGCCTGCGCCGCCGCCGTCTGGGTCAGGGCGTTGAACAAGGTGGACTTGCCGACGTTCGGCAATCCGACAATCGCGACTTTCAGGGCCATAGGCGGGGGCCTAACATGAAAATCGCCTCTCCCTCGAGGGAGAGGTGATGGCAATCCGAGAACATCACCCCTCCGCCATGGCTTTGGCGGCGAGATCGCGCCAGTGGCGGCCTTCGCGGCGGAACTGCGGACTGGCGCCGGTGATCCGGCGGTCCATCTCGGCGATCGTCTCGCTGGCCTCGGCGCGTCGGCCGTGGCGGGCGAGGAAAGCGGCGTAGCGGCCCACCGCCTCGAGCCCCGGCATCCGCCCTGCCGCCCACTCGTAAGCGGTGTCCGCCTCGGCGATCCGCCCCAGGCCCTCATAGGTTCTGGCCAGGGCCAGGGCGGCCGGCGGTGTACGCCCGCGCTCGCCATCCTCGCCGAGCTTGTCCAGCAGCACCAGCGCCTCGCCATGGCGGCCAAGTTCGATCAGCGAGATCGCGCGCCCGAGCAGCAGCGCCGGGTCTTCGGCGTGAATGCCCTGGGCCGCCTGGCCGAACAGATATTCCGCCTCGTCGTGGCGACCGAGGGCGGCGGCGGCCTTGGCCAGGCGCATGCGGTTGTGCACCACCGGCGCCTGAGTGCAGGCGTCGCGCGCCTGGCGGTATTCGCGCGTGGGGTCGAGGGTGTCGCCGGCGCTCTGGCGCATGCGCCTCACCGCCGGTCCCTGTCCGATCGACGGCGCCACGACGATGACCACGTAGGCGATGCCGCCCAACCACGGGATCGCCAGGATGATCCACAGCCAGAACATCGCCTGATTGGTCCGCACCACGTGCACGCAGCAGGCGAGCGAGAACAGCAGCCACAGGCCGATGCCGGGAAGGATCATTCGGTGGGCGCCTCTCCGCGCGAGGCGGCGCGGGGATCGAGTTTGACGGCGGGGGCGAGGCGCATGACCTCGGCCTGATAGCGCTCGTCCTCGCCGGCCGCCAGCAGGGGCGCGGCCTCGGCGCAGGCGCGGGTGAGCTCCGCCACCCAGGGCGCATCGACCTTGTGGAAGTCCGAGAGGACATGGCCCATGACCAGATCCTTGTGGCCCGGATGGCCGGTCCCCAGTCGTCCGCGGCGAAAGTCGGGGCCGACGCGGGCGGCGATCGAGCGGATGCCGTTGTTGCCTGCCGCCCCGCCGCCGGTCTTCATCCGGAAACGTCCGGGCGCGAGATCGACCTCGTCATGGAAGACCACCAAATCGGCGACCGAAAGCTTGTAGAACGCCAGGGCCTCTCCGGCCGCGCGCCCACTCTCGTTGTAGTAGGTCTGCGGCCTCAGGATCAACGCGCGCGCCTCGCCGATCAGCCCCTCGCGGGCGAGGCTTGAGAACCGGGAACGCTCGCGATCGAAGTTCCAGCGCCGGGCGATGGCCTCCACGGTCATCGCGCCGAGGTTATGCCGGTTGGCCGCA
>DATCEL010000254.1:0-4958 GCA_036510115.1 Caulobacteraceae bacterium | reverse complement strand
GGCCGCGATCTACAGGAACGGGGTCAATGTCGGGGCGATGCCCGGCGCGGGCCTGGTGCGCTTCGCCGCCTCGCCGGCTCAGATTGTCGCGGTCAGCAACGGGGTCGCCTATCTCTACGACGGGGTGACGTTTGCGTCCTTCACGCCGATCTCCAACGGCGTCCTGCCGGCGGTGGCGGATGTCGCCTATCTCGCCGGCCGCTTCGCCTTCGTCGCCCAGAACTCCAGCGTCTGGTGGTATTCGGAGATTTTCGACGCCGGCAATGAGTTGGGCCTCGACTTCGCCCAGAACGAGGATTCGCCGGCGCCGACGGCAGCCGTCGCGGTGTTGAACGACCGGCTGGTGTTCTTCGGCGGCGATACGACCGAGTTCTGGAGCCCGACTTCGGACGCCAACGCGCCCTATCAACCGGACCTTGGGCGCGGGTTCCAGCGCGGCTGCGCGGCCAGGGACACGGTGCAGTTCGCCGACAATGCGCTCTTCTGGCTGGGCGAGAACGGCGTCATTTATCGGGTGGCCAACACCCCCGACCGGATCAGTTCATCCTCGATCGAGGACAAGATTCGCCAGTGCGCCAATATATCGGCGTGCAGCGCTCTGGTGGTCACCTTCGAGGGTCATGAGTTCTATGTCCTGACCGTGCCGGGCGTCGGGACCTACGCCTATGACATTTCCCGCGTCGGCACGGTGCAGGGCGCCTATGGCGACAGCTATGCGCGCGGCGAGTGGAACGAGTGGGAAAGCTTCGAGCACGGCCAGTTCCGCGCCCGCGTGGCGGCGGTGATCGGCGGGCAAACCTACGTCGGCGACGACACGACCAACGATCTGTGGGCCATGAAGGTCGGGGTATGGACCGACGCCGGCGGCCCGCTAACGCGGCAGGCCAGCGCCTTTGTCAAGATCGAGGAGGGCCGCCCGCGCATGGATAGCTTGGTGCTGCATTGCGTCCAGGGCGTCGGCAACGCGGTTCTGCCGGGCAATAACCCGGTGGTCGAGATGCGCTTCAGCGACGACATGGGCCGCACCTATTCGCGCTGGCGTCCGGCGAGCCTGGGCGTGGAGGGTGACTATGACACGCGGGCCTATTGGCAGCGCCTGGGCCTGATGCGCGCGCCGGGCCGCCTGATCGAGGTGCGCGTCACCGATCCGGTGGACGTGGCCTTCAGCCACCTGGAGCTGAACCCGCTGCGGGCCGCGAACTGAGGGGAAGAGAATTTCCGTTGACAGGGATGGCGGCCGGCACCACCTAAAGCGTGTCGCGCGGCGGCTTCCGCGAGGGCGAGAGACTAAAGGTCATGGCGATTTCCTTCTTCAAACCCAAACTCGCGCGGGACTGGCCGCTCAGCCAGGAAATGAAGGACGCCGCGCTGGCCGCGCGGGAGCGGCTGGAGCAGAAGGGCATGCTCCAAGAAGTGCTGGCCGCCGACCGTCGCGCCCACGAGTTGGCGGCCGATCCGCAATTCATAATCGAGGTTCATAACAAGGCGGTCGACGCGGCTTGACCGCGACTTCGCATGGGCCGACCGCGGCCGAACAGGCGAAAGTCAGCTATCTCGACGTGAGAGACCAGTTCCTGGCCATCTCCAACGAAGGTGAATATGCCGAGTGGCTGGCCAAGGTCGGCCGCTATGTCCATGACCGCTGGCTGGCCGAGGAACTGACCCGGACGCCGGGACAGCCGCTGGACGAAGAGGCCTGCAAGCATTTGTGGGACGAGTGCAGCCGCAAGAATCTGACCGACCTGCAGGGTGAGGCTTTGGTCAATCTGACGGACTACCGCCAGCGCAAGGTGTTGGCGAGCCTCGGGGGCTTGCTGACGCGGGGCGGTCGGCGCGTGCCGGTGGCCGTCGCCGGCTGGACGCTCCGAACCATGCTCGAGGGATTTGTCGGCGGTATCGGGCTGATCGTGCTGGGCCTGCTGTTCGTGCTGCTGGCGCCGAAGCTGGCCGACGATATCCGCGGAACGCTGCACGATGTGTTGCCGGCCGCCGCCCACTGCCCCACCGGTCAGACCCACCTAAGCGACCCGGCCAACTGCTAGGCGCTAGGGCGGCGCGCGGGCGCTGACGGGAGGCTCGGATGACCGCTCAAGCCGTTCCGACGCTGAATATCGGCGAGGCGATTGTCGAGCCTAAGAGCGGCCGACCGACCGACTATTTCTTCCGCGCCTGGCAGGCGCTCACCGCCCGCACCGGCGGGGAAAGCGACAAGGTGGACGCGGCCCACGCCCTGGCCAGCGGGGCCGTGCCGCAAGGAACCGAGGTCATCGCCGGCGGCGGCCTGCAAGTGGGCGGGGCGCTGGGCGGCAATGTCGGGCTGGCGCTCTATGCGGCGGTGGCGCCGGTCGCCTCTCTGCCCACGGCGGAGGTCAGTGAGGGCGATTGGGCCTATGCGCTCGATGGACTGAAAAGCGGCGAAAGCTCGGGAAGCGGCACCGGAACGCCGGTCTGGCGCTCGGCCGGCGCCTGGTATGCGGCGTGGTCGGGCCTGGCGGTGACGAGCTAGGCGCCGCGCTCGCCGATCAGTTCGGCCAGCAATTCCGGGACGAGAGCGCGGATCAGGGTCTCGAGTTCGTCGAGGCTCGCGCTTCGATGACCGGGTCCTGAGCGTCGTTGGGTGGCGAGCTAGGCGCTGTCATCGCCCGGTTCGTGGGCGGCGATGAACGCGTCCATCTCCGCGACGGTCTTGCGCCAGCGCACGGCGCGGTCGTTCGTCACATCGGCCAGCGGAGCGCCGCCGTGGCCCTCCTCGAACCGCCAGCCGGCGAGAAGCCTGACCAGCATCCTCGCCGCCCAGTCGCGCTCGGCCTGACACCAGGCGAGGTGATTCTGGATGACCTGATCGCGCTCGTTCCGATCCATTACGAGCCCCTCCGTTCACGGCAGAGTTTCAAACTTTCGGGAGGGAGTCGAATCTCCATGAGCACAGGTGTTCTTCTTCCCGCCCCGGTGACGGTGGCGATCACTGGCCAGGGTGTGCCGATACCGGGCGCTCTGATGCAATTCTATCTGACCGGGACGACGACGCCGACGCCGGTCTATGCCGACGCCGCCTTGACCACGCCGCGCAGCAATCCGGTGGTCGCCAACGGCAATGGCCAGTTTCCGGCCATCTTCCTCGATCCGACCATCACCTATCGCGTCCAGCTACAGAACGCCTCATCGAGCGTGATCGCCGATATCGACCCCCTGAACGTCGATGTGGTCGCCGCCACGCAAGCCCAGGTGAACGCGGGCGTGGCCACCGGCGTCTATGTCAGCCCGGCGACCCTGGCGGCGTGGACGGGGGTGGCGACGGCGCTCGGCTACACGCCGGTGAACAAGGCCGGCGATACGGCGACCAATCTGCTGATCAACCCCGCCGCCCCGGCGGTCACCAGCGCCGGCTATCTGGGCGCGCCGATCAACACCCAGAACGGCGCCTACACCCTACTGATCTCCGACGCCGGCAAGACGATCAACTCGACCAGCGCCGTGGCCGACACCTGGACCGTGCCGCCCAATTCCGCCGTGGCCTTCCCGCTCGGGACCATCATCGCCTTCGTCAACACCGGCACGGCGAGCGTGACCATCGCGCCGGGGGCCGGCGTGACGCAGAACCTGGCTGGCGCGGGTACGGCCGGCGCCCGCACCCTGGCGCAATGGGGCGTGGCGACAGCCATCCAGGTCGCGCTCAATCAGTGGCTGTTTAGCGGGACCAATCTCACCTGATGGCCGGCGCGCTCACCCTGATGCTGGGCGACGAGAGCGGCGGCGCTGGCGGCGGCGGAGCGCTGGGCTCGCTCGTCTGGACCAATATCTATACCCCGCCGGGAACGCGGTTCGGGGTGACCAACACCCTGACCATAACCGGCATCACCGGCTCTCTGACCCTCACCGGCAACGCCAGCGGGCCGTCGCTGGGCTCGCTGGAGCCGGTGTTGAACGGCTTTACGCCCAGTTCCTGGAACCCGGCCGGCACGCCGCAGCCGGTGACGGTGATGGCCGGCGACACCCTGGCCTGGGCGATCAACAACTTCACCGGCACGACGGTCAGCGGGACGGTGACCGTCAAGCGCACCGACACCGGAGCCACCATCGCCACCTTCACCTATCTGGTCCACGCCTGATGACTATCCGTATCGAGCGCGACCCGGATTTCTGGCGGGCGGTGGCGGCGCATCCGGCCGTGGCCCCGGCCCTGCTGGGCTTCGATGCGGCGCGGGTCGGTGAGCTGGTCCGTATGCCCGGCATATTGCCGATGGCGGCGGAGCATGGCGGGTTTCTGTTCCTGCGCCTGGATACCCAGGGATTCACCTGTGAATTGCACACCCTGTTCACCCCGGAGGGCTGGGGGCGCGAGGTGTTCATCGCCGCCATCCTGGCGTTCAACGGCGTCTGGATGCTGGGCTATCAATCGATCGTCACCTTTGAGGCGGCGACCAACCCCAAGAGTCGCCCGCCGCTGACCTTCGGCTTTGTTCCGTGCGGGACATGGCGCGAGACGGCGTTCGGCTCGCTGCGGCAATGGATACTGACAGAGGCGGCCTGGCGCGCGGCGCCGGCGGCCAAGAGACGGAGAGCGAAATGCCAATAGCCCTGGCCATTGTCGGCGCGAGCATCGTGGGCGCGGGGGCCTCGATCATCGGCGCGCACAGCGCCTCCAGCGCCGCCTCCAACGCGGCCAACGCCAACAACGCCCTGCAGGAGCAAATCTACAATTCCAACAAGGGGCTGGAGCAGCCGTTCATCACCAGCGGCGACAATGCCGAGACGGCGCTGAACGGGTTTTTGGGATTGGGCGGCGATCCGGCGGCGACACAGAAGGCGTTCAACAACTACCTCAACTCGACCGGCTATCAGTTCAACCTCAATCAGGGGCTGGACGCGACGCAACAGGCCAAGGCCAGCGCCGGGATGCTGAACAGCGGGGCGACGCTGAAGGCGCTGGACGCCTATGGCACGGGCCTGGCTGACCA
>DATCEL010000253.1:0-2233 GCA_036510115.1 Caulobacteraceae bacterium | reverse complement strand
AAAATCGTTTCGACGAGGAAGAAATCCACCCCACCCAGATGCAGGGCGCGCGCCTGTTCGAGATAGGCGCCGTGGACTTCGTCAAAGGTCACCTGACGCGCTCCCGGATCGTTGACGTCCGAGGACATCGACAGCGTCCGGCTCAAGGGACCGATGGCCCCGCCGACGAACCTCGGCTTGCCCGGCGTGCGCGCTGTCCAACGGTCGGCGGCTTCGCGGGCCAGTCTCGCCGCGGCGAGATTGATGTCGGCGGCGGCGGCTTGCAGTCCATAATCGGCTTGGCTGATCCGCGTGGCGTTGAAGGTGTTGGTTTCGGCGATGTCGGCGCCGGCCTCAAAATAGGCCTCGTGCAGGCCGGTGACGACGTCCGGGCGCGTGAGACAGAGCAGATCGTTGTCGCCCCTCACCGGCGAGGGATGGTCGGCGAACCGCTCGCCGCGAAACTCGTCCTCGGAGAGGCCTTCGCGTTGGATCATCACGCCCCAGGAGCCGTCGAGCACCAGGATGCGTTCGCGCGCCGCCTGGATCAGGGCGGCATTTCTCTTCGCGCGGTCGCTCATGGCGCCACCTCCCTCAGTCCCATGACGCGGCAGATGGCGTAGACCAGATCGGCGCGGTTCAGAGTGTAGAAGTGGAAGTCGGTGAATCCCTCTTCCTCCAGGCGCGCGCACATCTCGGCGGCCACGGCGCCGGCGATCAGGCGGCGGGTCTCGGGGTCCTGGTCCAAACCCTCGAACAGGTTCCCCAGCCAATTGGGAATGACGATGCCGCACGACGCGGCCATTTTCTTCAGCCCCCTGAAGTTGGTCACCGGCATGATCCCGGCGCAGATCGGGATGTTCACCCCCGCGGCGCGCACCTGATCGACGAACCGCAGAAAGCCGTCCACATCGAAGAAGAACTGGGTGATCGCCCGGGTCGCGCCGGCGTCGATCTTGGCCTTGAGCACGTCGATGTCGTGCGCTGTCGACGAACTTTCCGGGTGGGTCTGCGGATAGAGGCCCACGGACACCTCGAACGGCGCGATGGCGGCGATGGCGGCGGCCAGTTCGGTGGCGTTGGCGTAGCCGTCGGCCCTGGGCGCGTAAGCTCCCCCGATGCTGCCCGGCGGATCGCCGCGCAGGGCGACGATGTGCCGGATGCCGGCCTTCCAATAGTCCTCAATGATGGCGTCGACCTCGTCCCGGGAGGCGTCCACGCAGGTGAGGTGCGCGGCGGGCGAGAGGCCGGTTTCGGCCAGCATCCGCATCACTGTGCGGTGCGTCCGCTCCCGCGTCGAGCCGCCGGCGCCATAGGTCACCGACACGAACTCTGGGCCCAACGGCTCGAGGCGGCGTATCGCTTGCCACAAACTCTCCTCGGCCTCGGGCGTGCGCGGCGGTGAGAATTCGAAAGAGACTCTCAGACTGCCGTGATCGCGCGCGCCCGCCCGGGCGACCGGACCTAGCGCGCTGGTGGAGGGCTCGAAGCGCGCGTTCACGCGACCCGCCTCACCCTGGGAGCGGCGCGGCTGGCGCTCCACACCTTCACCGTCAATCCGCCGGTCGCCGGCGGCGGCAGGGCCGTCACGCTGACCTCGCCCAGATCGGCGCTGGCCAGCCACCGCTCCATCTCGTCGTCGAAGAAGCCGAGACGCCGGTGTCGGTGCTCGGCGCGCAGGAATTCGAGGCTGTGGGGAGCGAAATCGACGATGATCAGACGCCCGCCGGGAGCCACCAGCCGGGCGGCCTCAGCCACCGCCGCGGCCGGCTCACCCAGATAGTGCAGCACCTGATGCACGACCACGAGATCGGCGGCCCCGTCGGCCAGGCGCGTATCGAAGATGTCGCCGTGACGCAGCTCGCATCCGGCCAGTCCGGCTTGCGCCACATTGCCCCGGGCGATGTTGAGCATCTGTCGCGAAAGGTCGAGGCCGGAGCTGCGCCTGGCGCGGCCGCCGAGCAAGGTCAGCATGCGGCCGGTGCCGGCGCCGAGGTCAACCAGGCGCTCGAAAGGGCCGTCACCCGCCGCTTGCAGGATAGCCGCCTCCACGGCGCTTTCGGCGGTGTAGAGCGAACGAATCTCGTCCCAACGCTCGGCGTTGCGAGAGAAATAATCGGCCGCTTGCGCCGCGCGTTCAGCACTCACCACCTTCAGCCGCTCCGCGTCATGGCGCAGGGTGGCGTCGCCGGGCGAAATCAGCGCCAGGGCGTGGTCGACAAGCGCGCGCGTCGGCTCGTCCGACCCCGGACGG
>DATCEL010000252.1:0-3582 GCA_036510115.1 Caulobacteraceae bacterium | reverse complement strand
TCGCCTCTCGCCTTCTCGGCCTCGGAGCGCACCCACTCGGATTTGATCGCATCGGCCGACCAGATCACCACCACCGCCCTGGCCGCCTTGAGCCTTTCCTGGATCACGTCCGCGTAAGCCCGGTGAGCCGGAATTTCGTCGTCACGCCAGACGCGATGGCCGAGCGCGCGCAACGCCTCGCCGATCTGTTTGGCTTGCACCTCGGTGGAGCGGGAATAGGAAATGAAGATGTCAGACATTCTGCCCTCGGACGCGGGCGGACCCTAGCCGGGCGCGCCGACGAGGAAAAGCGGCCCTGTCTCACCCTGACGCGGGGTTACGCTTGGCGCGCGGCGACCGGAGTGTAGAACCGCCGCCAAACAGGCGGAGGACTCCATGGGCAAGCTCGACGGCAAGGTGGCGCTGGTGACGGGCGGCGCGAGCGGCATCGGCGCGGCCTGCTGCGAGATCTTCGCCCGAGAAGGCGCGAGCGTCGTCATCACCGATATTCAGGATCACAAAGGCCACGACCTGGCCGAAGATCTGGTCAAGGCCGGCGGCCAGGCGCGCTATCTGCATCACGACGTCACCAGCGAACCAGCGTGGATTGAGGTCATGGCCGATCTGAAATCGACCGACGGCCGCCTCGACGTCCTGGTCAACAATGCCGGCATCGGCGTGGGCGCGCCCAGCATCACCACCATGACCCTGGAGGATTTCCGCCGGCAGCAGGCGATCAATGTCGAGGGCGTGTTCCTGGGCATGAAGCATGGCCTGCTGCTGATGCGCCAGGCCGGCGCCGGCGGCTCGATCATCAACATGTCCTCCGTCGCCGGGCTCAAAGGCGCGCCGATGCTGGCGGCCTATTCGGCGACCAAGGGCGCGGTGCGGCTGATGTCCAAGGCGGTGGCGCTGGAATGCGCCGCGGCCAAGGACGGCGTGCGGGTCAATTCCGTCCATCCCGGGATCATCGAGACCCCGATCTGGCTCGGCATCGTCGAATCGGGCGGGTCCAACGCGCCGCCCGATCTCGACGCGCTCTCGGCCATGGCCGTGCCGCTCGGCGTCAAGGGCGTGCCGGAGGATATCGCCAAGGCTGTGCTGTGGCTGGCCTGCGACGATTCTCGCTATGTGACGGCCACCGAACTGGTCGTCGACGGCGGCATTACCGCGCGCTGACCTCTCACGCCCATTCCACGTCGGCGCCGATGGCCACCAGGTTCTCGACGAACCTCGGGTGAGCGCGGCGGATCGGATCGGCGTTCAGAATGGTCGATTGCCCCTCGATGCTCGCCGCCACCATTAGGAGGGCGATGGCCACGCGGATAATGTAGGGGCTCTCGACCCTGGCCGGGGCGAGCGGCTTGCCGCCGAAGGTGATCACTCGGTGCGGATCGCACTGCAGGGCGTGAGCGCCGAACTTGGCCAGTTCCGAGGTCCAGCCGAGCGCGCCCTCATAGACCTTGTTCCAATAGAGCATCTGACCCTCGGCGCAGGCGCCGAGGGCGACGAAGATCGGCAACAGATCGACCGGCAGATAGGGCCACGGGGCGGCTTCGATCTTGGGCAGGATGTAGCTGGTGAATGGGGTTCGCACCCGCAGCGGCCCGTCGGGTTTGCTGAACGACCAGCCGTCCTGGTGGACAATCTCAACCCCGAACTTGGCGAAGGCCCGATCGATGAGTGGGAACTGTTGCGGATTGGCGTTTCTGACCGCGACCTCGCCTCCGGTGATGGCGCCCAGGGCGAGGAAGGTGGCGATCTCATGGAAGTCTTCGGCGAACGTGTAGTCGGCGCCGGAAAGCCGTTCGGCGCCCTCGATCGTCAGACGGCTCGCCCCGACGCCCTCGATGCGCGCGCCCATCAGCTTGAGGAAGGCGCAGAATTCCTGAACGTGCGGCTCGCAAGCGGCGTTGGTGAGCTGGGAGACGCCGCGCGCCTTGGCCGCGCAGAGGACGAAATTCTCCGTCGTCGTCACCGAGGCGTAGTCGAGCCAATGGGTCGCCGCCCGAAACCGCCCCGCCGCCGACATGACGATCGCCTCGCCTCTCTCGCTAACCTCGACGCCGAAGGTCTGGAACACCTCGATGTGCGGGTCGATTTCCCGCGCGCCGAGAGTGCAACCCTTGACCTCGCCTTCCAGGCGCGCCTCGCCGAAGCGCGCGATCAGCGGCGGGATGAGCATGATCGAGGAGCGCATACCCTCCGGCAGGCTGACACCATCGACGGCGTGAGCTTTGGCGTGATTGAGGCGAAGGATTCGGTTGGCCTTGTCCCATTCGACGTCGCTGCCTAGCGATTGAAACAGACCGAGAATCTGCTGCACGTCGGTGATGTCCGGCACGCCTCGCAGAATCACTGGATCGTCAGTGAGCAGAGTGGCGCACAGGATCGGCAGGACCGCGTTTTTGTTGGCCGACGGGATGATCCGCCCGTTCAGCGGCCTTCCTCCGCGCACGATGAGACTGCTCACGGTCACTCCCTTGATCGAGAATTGGGCCTTTAACACTGTTTTGGCGGGTCCGCGCGAGCCCGCCGCCATGCCGGTGCGCAACGGACCGGCCGCCCCTGCGTTGATTGGCCAGAGCTTGACCCATTGCCGAAAGGATCCAGGCCATGAGACCCTTGGCGATCGCCGCCGGACTTGCCGCAACGGTTTTCTTGGCTGGACAGGCGGCCGGCGCGGATCATGAGGCAGGCGTGCCCTTGACGCCAAGCGAAGCTGCTGGGGCATGGAGCCTCGAGCAGAACGGCCAAACGATTTGCACTCTCGATCTGGGACGCCAGCGCGCCCACGAGGGCTTCTCGGTCCGTTCGCGCGGGACCTGCGGCGATGCCTTGCAGGCTCCGCCAGTGGCGTGGGCGCCGACCGCCGACGGCATGAAGCTTGTCGGGGCCGATGGCCAGACGGTGGTGGCTTTCGGTCGCTGGAGCAACAGCCTGTTCGTGACGTCGCCCGGTAGCGGTGTCAGTCTCCAGTTGCGGCGAGGTCGTTAGAGCGCCTGGAGTTCCGTGGAGTGGGGCCAAGCCCAGGCTCCCCTTGAATCGATCCGGGCTCGCCCCTATTCTAGCTGGCCCCGTTCGTAGTCGCTCCCGGCCGACTCGGGACCTTCAAATAGGCGGATCTGGCTAATCCAACGATGGAAAAAGTACCGATGACCGCCGAGGGCTTTCACGCCCTCGACGAAGAATTGAGGCGTCTCAAGACTCAGGAGAGGCCGGCGATCACCGCCGCCATCGGCGAGGCGCGTCAGCATGGCGACCTTTCGGAGAACGCCGAATACCACGCCGCCAAGGATCGCCAAGGCTGGATCGAAAGCCGCATCGCCGAGATCGAGGACCGCATGGCGCGGGCCCAGATCATCGATGTCTCGCGCCTGTCCGGCGCCCAGGTGAAGTTCGGGGCCACGGTCAGCGTGGTCGACGAGGACACCGAGGAGAAGGCTCGCTACCAGATCGTCGGCGAACATGAAGCCGACGTGCGCTCGGGCAAGATCTCCATTGCCTCGCCCATCGCCCGGGCGATGATCGGCAAGGAAAGCGGCGATGTCGTCGAGGTCAATACACCGGGCGGCGTCAAGGCCTATGAGATCCTGAAGGTCG
>DATCEL010000251.1:0-2173 GCA_036510115.1 Caulobacteraceae bacterium | reverse complement strand
GGGATCATCGGCAGATAGATCGTCACCCGGTCGCCCTTCGCGACCCCGTGAGCCTTGAGCACATTGGCCATGCGGCAGACCTCGGCGTGGACCTCGCGATAGGTGAGCCCGCGGCTGTCCTTCGGATCATCGCCCTCCCAGATGATCGCGACATCGTCGCCGCGCGCGGGCAGATGGCGGTCGAGGCAGTTGGCGGAGACGTTGAGAACCCCGTCCTCGAACCAACGAATGTGGAAATCGCCGGGCGCGAAGGAGACGTCCTTGGCCTTGGTGAAGGGCGCCATCCAGTCGAGCCGGCGGCCGATCTCGCTCCAGTAGCCTTGCGGGTCGGCCTCGACGCGCCGCCAAGCCGCCTCATAGCCCTCGGCGTTCATATGTGCCCGCGCCGCCCATTCCGGCGGGACGGGAAACACCTGACCTTCGCTCACCGATCCGCTCCCTTGGCTTTAGGAAGCGAATATGCGGCCCGCTTGCCGCAAGGCAAGCTACTCCGCTCGCCCGCCGTCCGACAGGCGCTTGTCGAGGGCGGCGAAATCGACCATTGCCACGGCCATGTTGCTGCACCTTTCCACCTGGCCCGAGATCGAGACCTATCTCACTCGCTCGACCACCATTGTCGTCCCCATCGGCTCAAACGAGCAGCACGGGCCGACGGGCCTTTTGGGCACCGACTGGCTGTGCCCAGAGATCATCGCCCGCGAGGCGGAGAAGACCTCCGACTTGCTGGTGGCGCCGACGTTCAACATCGGCATGGCCCAGCATCACCTGGATTTTCCGGGCACAATCGCCTTGCGGCCCTCGACCTTCATGGCCGCCATCGGCGACTGGACGCGCTCGCTCGCCCACCACGGCTTCACGCGGATTTTCTTTCTCAACGGCCACGGCGGCAACGTCGCCACCATCGAGGCGGCCTTCTCCGAACTCTACGCCGAGGCGAGCTTTGCCGGCCGGCGCGCGGGCTTCGCCTGCAAGCTCACCAACTGGTGGGACCTGAAGGGCGTGTTCAAACTGGCCCAGCAACAGTTCCCGGTCGGTCACGGCAGCCACGCCACGCCATCTGAAATCGCGGTCACCCAATGGGCCTATCCCGACCACATCAAGGCGGCCAACTATGCGCCCCAGATCGCGCCCACCGGACCGATCCGCGAGGCCTCTGACTTCCGCGCCCGCTTCGCCGATGGACGCATGGGATCGGACCCCGGTCTGGCGACACCGGAGAAGGGTGGGGAGCTGGTCAAGCAGGCGGCGACGTCACTGATCGAGGCCGTGCGCGCTTTCGCCGCCGAGGAATCGCCGGGCTGATCGCTTGCGTCGCGGACTTGCGAGGGTCATCCGCACACGGCCTTCGTTGGACTAATTGACATCGCCAGCGTGTGTTGGTATTTACTCCATCATGAAGGCCGCGCCGCTGTTGAACGAGCGTCACCAGCTTGCCGCGAACGCCTTCGTCGAACTGCGGATATGGCGTGTGCCCAAGCCAGTGCCGGGATCGAGCCATGACCTGAAGTACGCGCTCGCCTATGTCGTCGCGGGCGTTTGCGTGGTTCGCTACGACAATGAAGCCGGCAAGGGAGACCATCGGCACATTGGCGATGTCCAAACTCCCTACCGCTTCACCACGGCGGCGGCGCTGATGGCGGACTTCTGGAACGACGTGGACGAATGGAGACCCAGATGAACACAGTGACGCTCTCCGTCGCCTCCCGCGAGGAGGTGACGCACCGGACGTTGGCGGCTTTTGACGGGCGCCGGCAGGGCAACCACATCTCCTTCGCCTCGGCCGAGATGCTCTGGCGGACGCTGACCCGCAAACGATGGGAGCTGCTTCGCGCGATGACCGGCCAGGGCGCCATGTCGATCCGCGAGGCGGCGCGGCGTGTCGGTCGCGACATCAAGGCGGTCCATGCGGATGTTCAGGCGCTGATCAATGCGGGCGTTATCGATCGAACCGACGGCGGCATCGTGTTTCCGTATGACGCTATCCACGTCGACTTCATGCTGACCCGCGCAGCCTGATCGCGGGCGCCAAGTCTAGGCCGTCACGATCTCCCCACCCTCGATCCGCACCGGCCAGGGCGTCAGCGAGTGACCGGCACACGGTCCGCCGACGCACACGCCGTCCGTCGGCCGAAACAGCGCGCCGTGCGAGGCGCAGAGGATGAGATCGCCTTCG
>DATCEL010000250.1:0-6540 GCA_036510115.1 Caulobacteraceae bacterium | reverse complement strand
TCGGCTCGTCCGCGTTCGCCGGATGATCGAATGGCTGACTCCCTGACTTGCGTAAGCGGGTGGAATAAGGGGACAGGAGCACCATTCCCCTTCCTTGGCTAGACGAGCGCAAGCTGGCGGATCGGCGCTAGGAGCCGGCTTTCGTCCGGGCGCACGGCGGTGAACGGGGTTCGGCCGACCTGCAGCTTCGCCTACAACGCCATCGGCCTGGTCATGCAGAGCGTAGACGCGGCCGCCGTTCTGGGCCTGCCTCGCAGCGGAGCCCTTAGACCCCCCGCGCGCGCTTGACCTGACGCGCCATATATTGCAAAATGTCAAAGACGTTTCCGTGGAGTCGCCACCGACTTGTGGAAGACTGTCGGTCTTTGACTTGTGAATTGAAAAGGTTTGGGTATCGCGGCTCGCCAACTAGCGTTTACCGTAGTTTACCGTAGATTCACCGTATCTACGGTGATTTACGGTTGCGGTAGAAGCCGATCACAGCGCGAACAGTCGCGAGTGACGCGTAGGCCGGAACACCCGGCCGGCCGCGCTCGCCTACCGCTTGCGACCCATCAGGCCGGACCGCGCCGGCGGCGCGTCGTCGCCGTCGGCGGGTTGCAGGGCTTCGCCGAAATCACCGTCATCGACGATCGGCGGGAAGGGCGCGCCCGATTCGGCGGCGCTGACGAAGGCGGCGCTGTCGGCATAGGCCGCCGGAATTTCGGGCAGGTCGCTGATCCCGGCCTCGCCCCGCTCGTGTCGCGGATGGAGAAGCTCGCCGGTCTCGGCATAGGCGACGATCAGGCGCGCCCAATCGGCGGCGCCATAGGCGAAGGCGCGCCCGGCGGGGTCGATGTCCGACCACTCCGCTTCTTCCGGCGCGGCGGCGCCGCGGGTGATCCAGGCGCGCGCTTCGTCGCGCTCGCCGCTGGCGTTGGCGACCCGGGCCATCAATCCGGCGATGCGTTGGGTGACCGCCTCGTTCTCCAGGGCTTCCGCCCCGCGGCGGGCGGCGTCCGGATCGCCGCCGATCAACGCCTGCTCGACCATCAGAATCCGGGCTTCGCGCGCGTTCGGCTGCGCGCTGGCCAGTTGCGCCAGGCGCGCGGCGCGTTCCTTCGGCGTCTCGTCGGTGCGCAGATCGCGCCACGCCAGCCACACCGCCGGGTGCGGTCTGGCCGCCCACGCCGCTTCCAGCGCCAGGGCCGCGCGCGCGGTGCGTCCTTCACGGGCTTGTAGCCGCGCCGTGAGGATCGATGCGGGGGTGAAGTCGGGCCGGGCCTTGGCCGCCGCCTGAGCGGGCTCCAGCGCCTCGCCGGCCGCCCCCTTGGCGTCGAGGTCGGCGGCGGTGACGCTCTGCAGGGCGGCGCGGGCGCGCCCGGCGACCAGCGGCGAGACGATCTTGCGGTCCTGAGCGCCTTGCACGAGCGCCAGGGCGCCCGACCAATCAGCCGCGTCCAGTTTCGCCTTCAGCAGGGCTCGCCAGGCCCAGGGCGCGGTGTGTGGCAAATTGTAAGCGGCCTCGGCGCATTTCAACGCTTCGGGGCCGTCGCCGGCGGCGAGCGCGGTCTGCGTCAGGCCGCGATAGGCCGCCAGCCGCATGTCGGGAAAGCCGAGCATGGCGCGATAGGCGCCTTCGGCGGCGGCGCGATCGCCGGAAGCCTCCGCCGCCTGCGCGGCCAGGAGCCGGACCAACTGAGGCGTCTCCTGGGCGAGATCGGAAGCGCGCTGAGCCAGACGACGGGCCTCGGCGCCGTTGCCGGCCGCGGCCTCGAGATATCCGCGGGTGAGGGCTTCCACGCCTTGCCGCCGACGCGCCTCCGCCCTCTGCCGCCCGGCTCTCGACGGCGCATCGACCAGCCACAGCAACACCCGCCAGAAGATCGTCGCCAGCAGGGCCAGGAAGCCGATGATCAGCACCGCCGCCGCCGCCGTCGTATCCACCCGCCAGCCGAGCCAGGTCAGGCTGGCCGCCCCGGGATCGCCTTGCAGCGAGATCGCGACAACGATCAGCAGGCTGACCAGGAAGACGGCGAGCGCGATGCGGATCATTGCGTCGCTCCCAGGACGTCGGGACCCTGGACGGGGCCCGCCTGAATCGCCCCGGCCTGAACGCCGCCACCTTGCGCCGCCGCCAGATTGGCCATTGCCTGGGCGCGCAGGGCGGCGATGTGTTGATCGATCTGGATGCGGCGTTCAGCTTTGTCGCGCCATGGGGCCAGCACCGCCTTGGTCTGATCGGGCAGGGAATCGAGCAGGGCCACCGCGCGTTCCAGATTGCCGTCGTCGGCCGCGCGCTCGGCCCTGGCCAGGACGGCGTCGGTCCCGGTGGCGTTGAGATCGATCCGGCGCAAAGTAACCACCTTCGAGAAGGCGTAGAGCGCCCTGTCCATGAAGCTGGCGTTCTTTCCGGGCGCGTGAGCGGCGGTCGAGACCTGGGCGCCGATATCGGTCAGATCGGTGGCGAGGGCGGCCCGCGTCGGCGCGCCTTCCTGCGCCAGAGGGGCGAGGGCCAACGCGTCTGGCGATCCCGGCAGCAATCGCGCGACCGCGGCGAGGTCGGTGGGAAAGGGCGCCGGCTTGGCGGCGGCGTCGCTCAAGGAAGCGGCGGCGAGCGCCCCAGCCGCGGCGTCGACTACCTTGGTCTGACCGACTTCCAGCCGCTGGACTTGCGAGGCCAGATCTGGCGCGGCGGTTGACAGATCCTGCGCCGTGGAGGTCGATGCCGATGACGCCGCGTCGGTCGGCGAGGCGGCTGGCGCGGCCGCCGCGGCGAGTCTGACCGGGGCCAGGCGCGGACCGAGCACCACCACCGCCGCCGCCGCCATCAGGCACAACAGGCAAAAGACCATCATCACCCAGAAGACGCCGCTGAGCAGCGGCCGCTTGGCATAGGCCGCCGGGTCTCGGGTCGGGGCGAGCTCGGCTGAATCAGGCACGGCGTTCATGTCGCCTTTCGGGACGGTGACCGATGATCTCGCAGAAGACTTAACAGCGCATCCTCATTGGGCAAAGGCGCCGCGAACTTCGCGCCTGTCGCCGAGTCTCCGAGGCTGGCCAGCACCTCGGCGGACAGACAGTAGGCGACCAGGCCGGGCGCGGCCACGTCTTTCAGGATCTCCGCTAGCCGGCGGCCGGCCCGTGGCGAATGCACGAGCACCGCTTCGATCGAGGACAGCCGCGGCCAAAGATCCGCCGGGACCGGCGCGGCGATGGTCTCATAGACGGCCACGACGCGCGCCTGGACGTCGGTCGCCATCAGCATGCCGACGAGGTCACCGGCCGGCTCGGCCGCGGCCGTGTGCAAGACAACGCCGGCAAAATCGCCCGCGTGTTCGCCGATGAATCGCGCCAGCGCCTTCACGTCGCCGTCCGCCGAGCGCACCGCCGCGAAGCCGGCCTCGCGCGCCGCCGCCGCGCTGGCCGAACCCACCGCGAATACGGGAAGATCGCGCGCCATGGATAAGCGGCCAAAAGCGCGCGCGCCGGTGGCGCTGGTGAAGGCGAGGGCGCCGACGCCGGTGAGATCGATGGTCGTAGGCAGAATGCGCGTCTCCAGCAGCGGCGCGATCAGCGGCTCCCAACCCAGAGCCCGAACCCGGCCGGCGGTGGCCTCGGCGCCGGGCGAGGCGCGGGTGATCCACACCCGCTTCAAGGGCTGACCGAAAGGGCGTCGCCGGCGCGCGCCTTGATCTCGGCGCCCAGGCGCAACCCGAGTTCGGTGGCGCGATCCTCGTCGCCTTCGTCGTCTGAAAGCTCCAAGAGGTACGCATCGCCACGAAAGCTCTGCTGGCCATCGGGACTCAGTGCCTCGACGGTGAGGATCAGGCGCTTGCCATCGATACGGGCGAAGGCGCCGATGGCGGTCCGGCACGATCCGTCAAGGACGGCGAGCGCCGCGCGTTCGGCGGCCACGCACAACGCCGTCGGCCGGTGGCGGAGACCGGTGAGCCAGGGCGCGTCCCGGTCCTCGGCGCGAGTCTGAATGGCGAGCGCGCCCTGCCCCGGCGCCGGGGGCGCGTTCAGCGGGTCGATGAAGGCGCGAATCCGGTCTTGCAGGCCCAGCCGATTGAGCCCCGCCGCGGCCAGGACGATGGCGTCGGCTTCGCCACGCTCCAGCTTGGCCAGACGAGTGTCGACATTGCCGCGCAAGGCGAGAATCTCGAGGTCCGGCCGCAATCGCAGGGCTTGCGCCTGCCGGCGCAGGCTGGCGGTGCCGAGCCTCGCCCCCCTCGGCAGAGCTTCGAGGCTCGAGAACTTCGGACTGAGAAAGGCGTCGCGGGCGTCCTCGCGCTCGGGGATGGCGGCGATGACCAGTCCGGAAGGCGCTTCCGTCGGCATGTCCTTCAGCGAGTGCACGGCGCAGTCGATGCGGCCTTCCGCCAGCGCCTGCTCGATCTCCAGCGTGAACAGGCCCTTGCCGCCGATCTCGGTGAGGGTCCGATCCTGGATGCGGTCGCCCGAGGTGACGATCTTCACCAGCACGGCGGCGTTGTCGTCGCCCAGGGCCATCGCGATCGCCACGCGGACGGTTTCCGCCTGGATCACCGACAGTTTGGAGCCGCGCGCGCCGATGCGAATGGGTTGCTTGGCCATGCGGAGACGGCTACCCCAAGGCGCCTCGCTGGCGCAACTCGCATGACCCCATCGCTCACTGTTCTTGGACTGGAATCGAGCTGCGACGAGACCGCGGCGGCTGTCGTACGCCTGGGCGAGCGGGCCGAGATCCGGTCCAACGTCGTCCTCAGCCAGATCGCCGCTCACGCGCCCTATGGCGGCGTCGTCCCTGAAATCGCCGCCCGGGCCCACGTTGAAGTCATCGACGAGGTCGCCCGCCGCGCTCTGGCGGAAGCCGGCATCGGCCTGTCGGAGCTTTCCGCCATCGCCGCCACCGCCGGACCCGGACTGGTCGGCGGGGTGATGGTCGCCCTATCGTTCGGCAAGGCCATGGCGCTGGCCCTCGGCAAGCCCTTGATCGCCGTCAATCACCTGGAGGGTCACGCGGTCTCCGCGCGCCTGGCGGCCGAGGTCCCCTATCCCTTCCTGCTGCTTCTGGTTTCCGGCGGCCACTGCCAGCTTCTCGAGGTCGCGGGCGTCGGCGCCTGCCGGCGTCTGGGTTCGACCATCGACGACGCCGCTGGCGAGGCCTTCGACAAGATCGGCGCCGCCCTTGGCCTCGGTTATCCCGCCGGCCCGGCGCTCGAACGCCTGGCCGAAGGCGGCGACGCGACGCGGTTCCCCTTGCCGCGCGCCCTCCTCGGCCGGGCGGGCTGTGATTTCTCGTTCTCGGGGCTGAAGACGGCCGCGGCGCGCCTCGCCGTCGGCGTCCAGACCCCGGTCGATCGCCGCGACCTCGCCGCCGCCGTCCAGAACGCCATCGTCCGCCAGCTTGTCGAGCGCACCGGCCGGGCGATGAAGACCTACGCCGCCGAGCACGAAGGCCGCGATCTGCGCCTCGTCGTCGCCGGCGGCGTCGCGGCCAACCGCGCGGTGCGCGACGGCCTTCGCAGCCTGGCGCGCGAAAACGACTTCCGCTTCGACACGCCTCCGCCGCACCTGTGCACCGACAATGCGGCCATGATCGCCCTCGCCGGGGCCGAACGCCTCGCCCTCGGCCTGACCGACGGTCTCGACGCGCCGGCCAGACCCCGCTGGCCCCTGGACGAAGCCGCCGCCCTCGCCCGTCCGACCCACATCGCCGGGCGCAAGGGGGCCAAGGCGTGAAGACCATCGGCATCCTCGGCGGCGGGGCCTGGGGGACGGCCCTGGCCCAGGTCTGCGCCCGCGCTGGCCTCTCACCGATCCTGTGGGCGCGGGAGCCGGAGGTCGTCGAGGCGATCGCCGAAACCCACCAGAACCCGCTCTTCCTGCCGGGGGTTCAACTCGACTCGGCCATCTCAACCACCTCGCGGGCCCACGATCTCCTGGCGACCGAGGCGATCCTGGCGGTGGTTCCCGCTCAGCATCTGCGCGCCACTTTCGCCGCCCTTGCTCCGGACGTGCCGGCCCGCCTGCCAGTGGTGCTGTGCGCCAAGGGCGTCGAGGCCGGCTCGCTCAAACTGATGACCGAGGTCCTGGCCGAGACCGCTCCGCAAGCCGCGCCGGCGGTGCTTTCCGGTCCGAGCTTCGCCTCCGAGGTCGCCCGCGGCCTGCCGACGGCCGTGACCCTCGCCGCCGCCGATCTCGATCTCGCGCGCACTCTGGCGGAGGCCATGGCCACGCCGACGTTCCGGCCCTACGTCTCGAGCGATATGATCGGGGCCGAGGCCGGCGGGGCGATCAAGAATGTCCTGGCCATCGCCTGCGGCGTTGCCGAGGGTCGCGCCTTGGGTCGCAGCGCCCAGGCGGCTCTGATCACCCGCGGCTTCGCCGAATTGACCCGCCTGGCCGTGGCCCTCGGCGGCGAGGCCGAGACCGTGGCCGGCCTCTGCGGCCTGGGCGACCTGGTGCTCACCTGTTCCAGTGCTGCGTCGCGCAACATGAGCCTGGGCCTGGCCATCGGCGGCGGCGCCAGCCTCGCCGAAGCCCTGGCGGGCAAGCTGTCGGTGGCCGAGGGCG
>DATCEL010000249.1:0-13578 GCA_036510115.1 Caulobacteraceae bacterium | reverse complement strand
GTCGTCCCGCCGATGACGCCCGATCAAAGCGCGCGGATGTTGGCCCGGCTCAGAGGCGTTCCGCACGTCGTCCAGGCCTTTCCCGTGGTCGAGTCGGAAGCCTTGGTTCAGGGACCGTCGTCCGCCGCCGGCGCGGTGGTGCGGGGGATGACCCCGGGCGATCTCGCGCGTCTGCCGATCATCGCCAAAAGCATCAAGCATGGCTCGTTGGCTGGCTTCGGCGCCGGCGACAACGGCGGCGACACGATCCTCGTGGGTCAGAAGCTCGCCGAAACCCTGGGCGTTTCCGTTGGCGATCCGGTGTCGCTCATCTCGCCCAACGGCGCGGCCACGGTCATGGGCGCGACTCCGACCCGAAAAGCCTACACCGTCGGCGGAATTTTCTCAGTCGGGATGAGCGAATACGATCAAACCTTCATCTACATGCCGCTGACCCAGGCGCAGCTGTTTTTCGGCCGCGACGCCTCTATCGACTTCATCGAGATCAACCTCGACGATCCGGACAAGGCGCCGACGCTGAAGGATGCCCTGGCCACCGCCGCCGGTCCTGGCGCGATCGTCAGCGACTGGACGGAAAAGAACCACGCCTATTTCACCGCCCTGGCCGTCGAACGAAACGTGATGCGCTTCATCTTCATGTTCATTGTCGCCTTGGCCGCGCTCAACATCATCTCCGGCCTGGTCATGCTGGTGAAGAACAAGGGCCGCGACATCGCCATCTTGCGGACCATGGGGGCGGGGCAGGGGGCCATTCTCAGGATATTCTTCATGGCCGGGGCGACGATCGGACTGGCCGGCACGCTCTTCGGCCTCGCCTTCGGGGTAGTCTTCTGCCTGGAGATCGAGTCCATCCAGCGTTTCATCGAATGGGTGACGGGCGTTCAGGTGTTCAACGCCGACATCTATTTCCTCGCCCACGTGCCCGCCAAGGTCGATTGGAGCGAGGTCGCCCTTGTCGTCGCCTGGGCCCTCGGCGCTTCCTTCCTGTTCACTCTGCTGCCGGCCTGGCGAGCCTCCCGGCTCGATCCGGTGGAGGCGCTGCGCTTTGAGTGATCCCGTCCTTGAGGTGCGCGAGCTGCGTCGCACCTACGTCACCGGCGAAGGCTCTCTGGAGGTGCTGAAGGGCGCGAACCTGGCGGTCGCCGCCGGCGAAGTGGTCGGACTGATCGGGCCATCCGGCTCCGGCAAATCATCCCTGCTGCACGCCGCCGGCCTTCTGGAGCGGCCCACCGCGGGAAAAATCCTCATCGACGGCACGGACTGCGGCGCCTTGGGCGATCCGGCCCGCACGCGCATCCGCCTGCGTCTCATCGGCTTCGTCTATCAGTTCCACCATTTGCTGCCGGAGTTCACCGCGCTCGACAACGTCGCCATGCCGGCGATGATGGCCGGCGGGTCGAAGACCGAGGCGCGGCGACGCTCGCGCGAACTGCTCACTCAGTTGGGCCTCGCGGAGCGGCTTCACCACCAACCGGCGCAGCTCTCTGGCGGCGAGGCTCAGCGCGTGGCCGTCGCCAGGGCGTTGACCAACCATCCCCGGCTTCTCCTCGCCGACGAGCCGACCGGAAATCTCGATCCAGCGACCTCCGAGGCCGTGTTCGCCAATCTTCACGACCTCGTCCGAGCCACGGGGGTGGCCGCGCTGATCGCCACCCACAACATCGCCATGGTGCGCCACATGGACCGGGTTCTGGAATTGAAGGACGGCCGGCTGGAGGAAGTCACCCGTTGATCGGCTGACTACGCGCGCTTAGGCTTTCGGCCATCAGCCGGGGGAAATAATCCATGCACGCCTCGATTCGCGCCATGCTGGCGGCCCTCGTCCTTGCGCCCATCGCGGCGGCGGCCGCGCCATCCGATCCGGCGCCGCGGGCGGCGGCGTGGCTGGCTCTGATCGACGGCGGGCGTTACGCGGACAGTTGGACCGCGTCGGGAGCGATCTTTCGCGCCCGTGTCTCCAAGACCGGCTGGGCCGCAATGGCCGCCCAAGTGAGGATCCCCTTGGGTTCAGTGGTGAAGCGAACCTTCGTCGGCGACGAGCCGTCCAATGCATTGCCGGGCGCTCCCGACGGAAGCTACGACACGGTCCATTTCAGCACCATCTTCACCCACAAACGGTCGGCGGTGGAGACGGTGGTCATGGCCCGCGAAAGTGGCGGCTGGCGCGTCGACGGATACTTCATTCGGTAGGCGAGGGCGCTATACGGCGGCAATGACGCCAGTAGCGATCACCGGCCCCGTCGGCGCGCCGGTCGGAGAGCCGCCGGTCGGTTCCAGCGAAACCGCCAACACAGCCTTCACGGCGGCGTCGGAGCGAACCGACGATGGCACGGGGAGCGAAAGCGCGCCTTGTCCCGCCAGGACTGCCACGGGCCTCGGCTTGCCGCCGACCGGGATGAGCCAAAGCTCTGGCGAACGGCTGCCGCTGTCCACGGCGCCAACCCGCACCAAAGTCACGGCGGCGCGCGTTCGGTCGATGGTCGCGACATAAAGCGGCCGCCCGTCCGTTGTCTTCAAAGTGGCCGCCAGAATGGAGCCCGCCGCCTGCGCGGAGGGCGATAACGTGGGCGGCGCTCGGACTACGACGATCGCCAGGACCGCCGCGGCCGCGACCGCCATCGCCGTCGCCGCGCGCCAAGGGCCGGGTCGGTCCCAAAGCCTCGGGCGCGCCGGGAACGGCGCAAGGTTCGCGCCCGGCTCGATCGCCTGGGCGATGCGCGCCCACAGACCTTCGGGCGCCGGCGCGGGCGAGACTTCATCCAGCAACGGGGCCAGGCGTTGTTCCCAGGCCTCGACCTCGGCTCGCAGGGAGGCGTCCGTCGCTAGGCGCCGGGCCACGCTAGCGCGCGCCGGGCCTTCGAGCACGCCCAGCACATATTCGGCCGCGAGATCGCGCTCGACTTCCGGTCCGCTGGGGGGGACTTGCTCGCTCATCGCTCCATGCACGCCTTGAGCTTGAGCAAAGACCGGCGGATCCAGCTTTTCATCGTGCCGAGGGGCACGCCGGCCCCGCGGGCGAGGACGTCGTAGGTATGACCGTCGAGGAAGGCGGCGCGGATCGCGATCCGATGCGGCTCCTCTAGCTCATCGAGGCAACCCCTAAGCCGCCGCGACCCTTGCGCATCCTGCAGCATGGTTTCGGCCGAAGGCGACGGATCGGCGATCGCAAGCGCGGCTTCGATAGGCTCCGTCCGCGCCCTGGGCCGGGCGCGCAGGCGATCGATCGAGCGATTGCGGGCGATCGCCGCCATCCAGGTGATCGGACTCGCGCGCGCGCCATCGAACGTCGAGGCCTTTCGCCAAACGGTCGTGTAGACCTCCTGCAGCACGTCCTCGGCCTCGCTGGGTTCGCCCAAGATACGCAGGCAGACGCCAAAAAGCTTCGCGGAGGTGGACTCATAAACCTCGCGCAACGCCATGGCGTCGCGACGGGCGACGCGGCCCAAGGCATCGACAAGCGCCTGCCGGCGGTCGTCCCCGTCCGCCCCGGGCCCTGCGATATGCGCCGACAGCTCAGTCAGAGCGGGCTCCCTAAGCTCGCCTTTGGGTTCGACTCCAAGCCTCTACGCGCGCGAGGACGGGTGGGTCCAGTCAGCTGAAAATTCTTTGCTGATCGGCGCATCCGGCGCGGCCAAGGCTGCGTAGCTCCTGGCATGGCTCCCAGAGTGGGGCCGCGAAAAAAGGAACTCACTCAATGCGAATTCTCTCCTCACTCCGTCTTGCCCCCGCGGTGTTCGCGCTGGCGCTTGCCGGCGGTGCTTCGACCGGCGCCATCGCCCAGATGGCGATGGGCGGCGAACACACGACAATGGTTGGCGGAGCGCCGATGTATCCCAGCAAGAACATCGTCGAAAACGCCGTCAATTCGAAGGACCACACCACCCTGGTGGCCGCGGTCAAGGCCGCCGGTCTCGTCGATACGCTCGAGCAGCCGGGTCCCTACACCGTGTTCGCGCCGACCAATGAAGCGTTCGCGAAACTCCCGGCCGGGACGGTCGACAACCTTCTCATGCCCGAGAACAAGGCCAAGCTGGTCTCGGTTCTGACCTATCACGTCGTGCCGGGACGCCTGACTGCGGCGGACCTGATGCACAAGATCAGAGACGGCGGCGGGCGCGCGACGCTCACCACGGTTGAAGGCGAGCCGCTGACGGTCATGCAGGCCCACGGCCATCTGGAGCTCACCGACTCCAAGGGCCGTGTCGCTCACGTCACCATCGGCAACGTCATGCAGTCCAACGGCGTCATCCACGTCGTCGATACGGTTCTGCTTCCCTAGGCTCCCCCAAGGCCGGCGCTCCGGCGCCGGCCGACCTTCTTGTTTCTCGAAATCGCCCCGTCTTTCAGATCTGATCCTTCAGGATCACGCTCACCTCACGCGGCGCGCCGGCGTTTGAGATTGTCAGCCTCACCCGGGTTCCGACCGCCCCAGCGCGCAAGCGCTCGCGGAAATCCGAAAGGGCGATTGACGTGGCCGCCGCGCCATCGACGGCGGTGATCTCGTCACCGACCTTCAGCCCCGCGGCCTCGGCCGGCCCCTTGGCGGTTAGATCGACGATCTTGAAGCCGCCCGGCGCGCCGTTGATCCACATGCCCGAGCGATCGAAGTCGTCGGTGTCGGTCACGGGCGCGGGGAGAGGCCTGAGATACATAGTCTGGTGGGCGTAGTCGAAGGTGACCACGAAGCGCTTCAGCAGGCCGGAGCCGACGTTGCCGATGTAGTTCGGATCGCTCATCGCCCCCTTGTTCTGAACCGACAGCCCGGCCACGAGCCCGCTCACCCGCACCGGTCCAAGGGTGAGAGACGCGCTATGGGTCACATAGGAGCGGGAAGGGCCGCCAACCCCCCAGCCGTCGGTCGCCAAGACACCTTTGGGATGGCTGGCGATCAGGCCGCGCGCGTCGACGAACGGCTTGGTCAGGGTCAGTTCATCGCGCGAACCGGTGTCGATATCGAAGCGGCCGCTCATGCCCTCGAAGGTCCCCTCGACCTGAGGCAGGTGGTCGTAAAACCGGAACGGCACGGGAATCCCGGCGCCTCTTGGATCGAATTTGGCCGGATCGATGAAGGTGAGGGTGTGCGCGCCATAATCGACGACGGTGACGAAGCGGCGGAAGACCTCGAAGCCGATCATACCCTGCTCATCGAAGCCCTCGACTTGGCCTTGCTCGAAGGGGAGCACGGTGATCGCCTTGTCGTGCATGGTCAGATCGCCGATCTGGAAGGTGACGTCCTTGGCGAAGCCGACGTTGACCACACCCTCGCCGGCGCCGGTTCCAGGCGCTTGGCCCTCGCTCTTCACGGTCAGCGCCTTGGCGGTTTCTGGGGTGACGATGTCGTGCCCGCCAGTGTCGAAGATGCACAGGAACGGGCCTTTGCCGTTGACCCGCACCTCGGCGTAGATGTGATTGTTGAGCAGCCGGAAGGGGACGGTGGTGCGCCCCGATGGATTGGCGATGGCCGCGTCGGCGACGCTCCAGGCCGGCGGTGCGTAGGCGCCCGCGGGCCGAGCAGGCAGGAACCGGGCCGAAGCAAGCGTCTGGCTCTGCCGGTATTGTTCGCCCGTGCCATCGTCGATCGACTGCTTGGCGGCGATCATGAAGCCATCGGTGGGCGCGTAGTCGCTGAAGAAGACGCTGATCGTCTGGAAAGCCTGTGGCTCGACGGTGCGGGCGAGGAGGTGGTCGCTGGCGTCGAACCAGGCCTCGAACGCCTTGCCGCCGGCGGGCGTCACCGACAGCACGTCAAAGTTTCGGCCGCCATCGGTTTTCACGCCGAGCGAGGCCACGCTGGCGCCGCCGAAGCCCGGCTTCCACCAGGCGTTGGCGTTGCGGTAGGCTTCGTTCACCGCCAGTTGGCGCTTGTCGCCGCCGGCCTCGGGCGTGACCGCGCCAGACATGTCGCGCATCCAGGCCGTTTGGCCATCGAAACCATTCGCGCCGGTGACCGGGCCGACCGCGTCGGTGTCGACGAAGGCGCCCGTGGCGAGATCCAGGGTCGAACCGACAACCCCTGTCATCCCTTCGCCGGCGTAGGCGTAGCTGAGTTCGAGCGTTCGCTTGCCAGCCAAGGCCTCGCGGTGGGTCGCGACGCGGTTGGCGGCGAGGATCTGTTCCGGCGTCGTTTGCGCCTGGGCGGCGCCGGCCAGGGCCGCGGCGGCGGTCGAGATGAGGAGGGTCTGTAGACGCATGAAATCAGGTCCTGGCAATGAACGACAGGGGCGCCATACGCCGCCCTCCGCAGAGGGGCGAGTTATGATTTTGTAACCAGCGGGCCGGCGGGCGAAGGATCGCCCCGGGCGCATGTCTAGGGATGAATTTCAACGAGGCCCATGCGATTTCCCGCCGGATCCTTGAACAGGGCGAAGGTGACGACGCCGGGCACAACCGTCCGTGGAAGGACGATCGAACCGCCGGACCCAGTGATCGTCTTCAGGGTCGCATTGATGTTGGCGACACCGAGGTAGATCAGCGTCTCCGGCAGATCCTGCCGCAGCGTGCCTTCCAGCTTTGGCGTCGCGATCCGGTTGGAACCATCGATCGCCCAACCGAAGTTCGCCGCATAGAATTGTTTCAGTTTGGCCGCGTCCGGACCGGCGACGTCAAAGAACACGATCGGCGCCGAAGGCGGCGGGGAGGGCGCCGTCACCGGCTCAGCCTGGACGCCGGCCGCGCCCAAGAGCGCTCCGACGAGCGCGATTGCGACCTTGTTCACGGCGACCTCCGGTCCAGCCCATGTGAAGCGCAACTCTTTCTTCAATTCGCCACGCTGGCAATGATCGAGCTCGCGACCTCGTCACGCCGTCTGATTGGCCGCGGCTGGGTGAGCGCCTGGCCGTTGCGGAATGACCAGGATCAGAATGACGATGAGAACGGCGAGAACGGCCGACGCCAGCGGCCGGCTCATGGCAAGTCCGCCATGGACGACAGGCTTGTCGAGGAAATCGCCCACCGTCGCGCCCAGCGGACGGGTCAAGATGAACGCCGCCCAGAAGAGCAAAACCCGCGAGACTTTCGTAGCATAGCAGAGAATGACGAGCACCAGGAGGCCAGCGCCAAACACCAGGGCGCCGCCGGAGTAACCCAGGCCGCCAGCGGCGACCCAATCGCCGAGCGCGGTCCCGAGGGTCTGTGAAAAGGTGATCGTGACCCAGTAAAACATCTCCTCGCGGGGCGCCGCGACCGTGTTCACGTCCACCGTGCCGACGGTCTTGTACCAGGCGAGCAGCGATAGCAGGACGCAGGCCAGGAGGAGGAGAGAACCGCCGGGGTAACCAATCCCGAGCGAACGGTCGGCGAGGTCGGCGAGGGTGGTGCCGGCCGTGGTCGAGGCGATGATGGCCGCCCAATAAAGCCACGGGTTGAACTTCCGCGCCTTGATCTGCGCCCACACCAACACAACCAGAAGGATGCCGAAGATGGCGGTGCCGATCAGATAGCCGAATGGATTGGCGTGGGGCGTGGTCTCGCCGAGCCATGACATGGTCACCGTGTCCCCACCGGTTTCCCCGAGGGTGGTCGCGAGGATTTTGATGACCCAGAACCCCAGGGTGACCGCCGGGATTTTGCTGAGAATCTGATCTTTGGTGGTCATAGAGTGGGCGGCCTCCGTGCCGCTCGGCGAACAACCCCTGAGGCTCACGATGGTTCGCGAGGTGAGGGGGCGGGTCGCCAACATTCAAATGTCTACGCCGGTTAGAGATTTCGCGGTTGGCGCCAGATGGAATTGTCAGGGCAGTGCGGTTGAAGTTGGGCGGCGGGCGGGCGTGATGCGCTCGCGGCCAGCATCTTTGTATTCTGAGAGCACCGTCGGGCCCGCGAGGCGCGTAGGCGCCTTGCCCGGTGTCATTCATGTGTTCAAAATTGCGATCGGTGGACGAAGAGCGCTGCTTGAGCGATGGGGAAAAGACACTGTTTGAATCACTCGTCGCGGCGGCTTTGGCAGCGCTGATACAAGCGCCGATCGCGTTGGATGACGTTTGCTACGACCGAGCGGTCGTCGGACACATCCGACATGGCGAAAACTTCGTCGATCTCAACAATCTTGTTCAGGCGCCGGGCATGCTGATGATAGGCGGCCGGTGGGATGTCGATATCGAGGTCGACAAGGTGCTCCTGAGTAGCTCGGCCCCAGAGGCTATGAAAGCGCGCGCCGTGCTGACCAACCTATTTAGACCGAAAGCGAAGCTACTGATCTTGCTGAAAAACGGTCCTGTGGAACCGGGCAAAGACAATACGGTGCAAGAGTGGGGCGGGCGGTTCATTCCCCGTGCGTCAACCGAGCGTCCGTGGCGTGTTGTGTTCGTACAGCAGGCAGGGAGTAGCGGGTTCGACCCCAGCGATCCGAGCTTCCCGCCGAGATGCCTCTAGACTGCCGCGATATTCCAAATTGCGCCTAAGATATATTATGTGAAATTGTCATAGCTATAAGAAGTCGATATCAAGCCTTTGAAGACATTCAACTCCTTACGGCTAAGTCGCCTCGTCCCCCCAGGTGCAGCTCCCCCGCGGAGATACGGCGCAAAGTTTCGACGAATAATTTTGGCTCGGCGGCCATGACTCTCGCCTCCAGGCTCTCAGGCGTGTCGGCGGCCAGCACCGGAACCTCCGCCCGCGCTACGACCGCGCCGTGGTCGTATTCGCCGTCGACCAGGTGAACGCTGGCCCCGCTGACGGTCTCGCCGGCGGCGATCACCGCTTCATGCACCCGCCGGCCGTACATCCCCGCACCGCCGTGGTTTGGCAGCAGCGCCGGATGGATGTTGAGGATGCGGCCGGCAAAGGCCGTCAGCGTCCTCGGCCCCAGTTTGCGCAGATAGCCGGAGAGGATCACCAGGTCGGCCTGGGCGTCCGTCAGGGCGTCCTTCAGCCGCGCGTCGGCCGCCAGTGGATCGGCCAAGGTCGGAATGACGACGCATGGGACGCCATGAGCGCGGGCGAATTCAAGCGCCGGCGCGCCCTTTTTGTTGCTCACCACGATGACCGCGCGGGCGTCGAGTTCGCCGCTGGCGATGGCGGCCAGGATCGCGCGCAGGCTCGAACCGTTGTTGGACGCCAGGAAAGCCAACCGAATCATGGCGATCCAAGTCCAAGCTCGAACCTCAGCCCATCGTGGGCCGGGATCACGCCCTCCGGCAAGCGCGCGGCGAGCTCTGCGTAGTCGAGATCGAGGTGCATGTTGGTCAACACCGCCCGGCGGGGTTTCACCCGTTCGATCCAGGCCAGGGCCTTGTCGACGTGGGCGTGGGTGGGATGAGGCGTATAGCGCAGGGCGTCGAGGATCCACAGATCGAGGCCCTCGAGGGCCTGGAACGACGCCTCCGGCAGATCTACCACATCGCTGGAATAGGCCATGTCGCCAAAGCGATAGCCCAGGGATTTGACGCCGCCGTGGTCCTGGTCGAAGGCAACGACCGGAATGGGCCCGGACGGACCGTCGATCTCGAAGCCCTCGCCGTGTGGCGGGGTCAGATTGAGGTCGGCAATGGCCGGATAGGGCCCCTCCCCGTGAAAGATGTAGCCGAAACGGCGCTCGAGGCTGGCGGCGGTCGCTCCGTCCATCCAGCAGCCGATCCTGGCCCGCTGGGCGATGGCGAAGGCGCGGATGTCGTCTATGCCATGACACTGATCGGCATGGTCATGGGTGAGCAGGAGAGCGTCGAGGCGTTTCACGCCGGCGGCGTTGGTCTGCAGACGGAACTCGGGCGCGGCGTCGACGATGATCGTGGTCTCAGGACCGCCCTCCCCGCGCCGTCGAACCATCAGCGAGCAGCGGGAGCGGCGGTTGCGCGGGTCGGCGGGATCGCACGCGCCCCAGGCGCCGTCGGCGCGCGGCACACCGGCGGAAGAGCCGCAGCCCAGGATGACGACCTCCAGCCCGCTCACGGCCGGGGTATCCTGTCGAAGAGCGCGAAGAAGGCGTTTTCCGTGCGCGACTCCGCGTCGGACACCGACCAGCCGCGGATTTCGGCCAGCTTGGCCAGGACATAGGGCAGAAACGCCGGCTCATTGCGCCGGCCGCGCATGGGAACGGGCGCGAGGTATGGGCAATCGGTCTCGACGATGATCCGATCGGCGGGCATGGCGGCGATGACCGCGCGCACCGTCTCGGCGGCTTTGAAAGTGGCGATACCGGAGACCGAGAACCAGGCCCCGAGGGCGGCGGCGCGCCGGGCCAGCTCAGGCCCGGACGTGTAGCAGTGCATGAGCAGTTTGAAGGGGCCGACGGCGAACGCTTCTTCGAGGATTTCCGCCATCGCCTCGTCGGCCTCACGGGCATGGATGACCAGCGGCAGGCCCGACTGGCGCGCCGCCGCGATGTGAGCTCGAAACACGCGCGTCTGAACCTCTCTCGGGCTCAGGTCATAGTGGAAGTCGAGGCCGGTCTCGCCGATGCCGACGACCTTGGGCGTGCGCGCCAATTCGCATAAGATTTCCGCGTCAAGATGCGGATTTTCCTTGGCTTCATGAGGATGGGTTCCGACCGTCAGATAGATGTCGTTCTGACCCTCCGCGACCGCCCGGACCGTGTCGAAGGCGGAGACCTTGTCGGAGATATTGACCATCAGGCCGATACCCGCCGCCCGCGCGCGCGCGATCACCGCCTCGCGATCAGCGTCGAACTGCGGCGCGTGAAGGTTCACGTGGCTGTCGATCAGCATGCGGTCGCGGCGAATTTCATTCGCGCCAGGGCGGCGTTGAAGGCGTCGGCCCGGTCGAGATTGACCGCCTCGACCTGTCGCGGCAGCGCGCTGACGAACTCGAAAGTCTCGGCCCATGGGTCGAGGCCGCTCTCGCCGCTGAGGGCGCGCGCAGCGGCCAGATCGCGAATGCGGGCGGAGAGGCGGTCGAACAGCAGGGCGAAGCGCTCCGCGCCCTCCCCGCCGCGAAAGCCATCGGCGAGGGCCAGCATGGCGGCTGGATCGGGCGCGGGCAGGCTGGCGAGAAGGTCCTTGGCGGCATCATCGGCGGCGAGCGCGTTGGATGTGGCCAGGCGCCAGGCTCGGCCCGGCGCGCCCTTGGCCATGGCCGCCAGCCTCATCGCCTCCGCCTCGGCGACCCCCGCGCGCGCTCCGAGCCATGCCGCGGTCCGCTCCACGGCGGGCGCTTCGAAGCGGAGCAGGCGGCAGCGCGAACGAATCGTTGGCAGTAGCGCCGCCGGCCGGTCGGTGACCAGCAGCAGGATCCCCCGCGATGGCGGCTCTTCCAGGGTCTTCAACAGAGCGTTGGCGCCGCTGAGATTGAGGTCGTCGGCGGTATCGACAATGGCCACGCGCCAGGGCGCCATGGCGGGCGTCTTGGCGAAGAATTCGGGAAGCCCCCTCGCCTCCTCCACCGGAATCTGCTTTCGCGCCTTACCATCCTCGGGATCGCGCTGGAGGACGAGGAGATCGGGGTGAGCCCGGCCGGCGATGAGGCGCGAGACCGGATCGTCCGCCCCCGCGCCCAGGATGCCGTTCTTTGGGAACTCCCTGGCCCCCAGCAACCGCCGCGCGACGCGGTAGGCGAAGGTCGCCTTGCCAACGCCTTCGGGACCGGCGACCAGCCAGGCGTGATGCAGGCGTCCGCGCTCCATGGCGTCCGCGAACGCCCGTTCGGCGACATCGCCGCCCTCGAAGTCGAAGACCTCGCGCGGATGAGGCAGATCGGCGCTCATCGGCGGAGCCGCCCATCGACGGCGCGCCACACCGCCTGCTCGACAAGGTCCACGTCCTGGCCAGCGTCGATGATCGTGCAGCGTTCGGGCTCGGCCTTGGCGATGGCGAGAAAGGCGGCGCGCAAGCGCTCGTGGAAGGCGGGGCCCTTGGCCTCGAAGCGCGTCTCCGCTCCAGCGCGGCCCAAGGCGCGGGCCAGACCGGCGGCGGGCTCGATATCGAAGATCAGGGTCAGATCCGGCCAGCATCGCGCGCGCATATCGCCCTCCAGCGCCCCAATCAGCGCCTCGCTCGCGCCGCCGCCGGCGCCTTGGTAGGCGCGGGTCGAATCAGCGAAGCGGTCGCAGACCACGACATCGCCCCGGGCCAGGGCCGGAGCGACCCTTCGTTCGATGTGGTCGTCGCGGGCGGCGTACATCAACAGGGTCTCGGCGGTCGCCGACCAGCGGTCGGTGTCGCCCTTGACCAGGAGTTCGCGGATCGCCTCGGCGCCAGGCGAGCCGCCGGGTTCCCGCGTGAGCGTCACCGCGAGGTCGCGCGCGCGCAGGCGAGCGGCCAGTCGCGCGGCCTGGGTGGACTTCCCCGCCCCTTCCCCGCCTTCGAGGGTGATCAACTGTCCGCGCGCCATGGCGCGCACATTGTCCGCTTCGGACACCTTGTCCAGCGCCGGCTAGTGGATAGAATCTGACGCTTGGCACCCGCTAACGTGCGCCCATGGCGAGAGGAAGTGCGTTCCTGGCTTGCCCGCAAGCAGACCTTCGGAATGCGTGCTGAGGGTGGAGAGCGGAAATTGGACGATGACGCGCGCGCGCGATACAGCAGCCGAGGCGGTCCAGTAGAAGCACCTGTATTGCTGAACAAATCGAAGTCTGTTGCAAGGGAGCAGCCGCAGTGAGGATTTGGGTCAAAGGCGCCGTGGCTTGGGTGGCCTTGGCGCTGCTGCCTTCCACGCGGAGCACGGCCGGACCTTACGAGGCTGCTCATGCCGCTCACCTTCGCGGCGACTACCGCACCTATTTCGGAATCATTCGGCCGCTTGCCGCTCGCGGTGAAGCCAGGGCGCAGGCGGATCTTTGCGCCTGCTACATTGAGGGGGAAGGCGTGCCGCAGGACTACGCAATTGCAATAACCTTGTGCCGAAGCGCGGCGAGCAAGGGTGACGCGCTCGCCAACTTCAACCTCGGCATCCTCTATCAAGAAGGTCGGGGTGTTGCGCGAAACGATGCGCTGGCCGCCAGTTGGTTCCGCAAAGCCGCCGAGCTCGGTGACGCGAGCGCGGCGGCTAACCTGGGCGCGATGTATGCCACCGGCGCCCGGGGAGTCCCACAAGATTATTCCCAAGCGATATATTGGACCCAGAAAGCAGCCGCACAGGGCTTTGCATTGGCTCAATCCAACATGGGCGTCTTCTACTCAAAGGGCGCAGGCGTGAAGCAGGATTATAAGCTAGCGGCAGAATGGTACCTGAAGGCAGCTAATCAGGGCGACGCGGATGGAGAACTTCACTTAGGCATTGCATACGACGGCGGTGAGGGCGTTGGTCGTGATCGCGCTCGCGCGGTTATGTGGCTTCAAAAATCCGCAGCTCAGGGAAATCTTTGGGCTAAATCATACCTGGCCGTCACCAATCTTCGCGATGCTTTCCATGATGCGAGCTGAATCGTTCCCTCGAATTTCCAGATTGGGCGGAAAGAGGCCCTTTGCGAGTTTCCGCTTGGGATGCTTTGCTGCCGCATGGCTGAGCTTGCCGAACAAACGAAAGATATAGCCAATGCCTGATCAACCAAAGGGGCGCTTTTGGTGGGGTCCCATACGGACTGAGAAAAACGCCAAAGGAATTGTAAATGTTGTCGGCTGGATATTCGTCGCTCTGGCCGCTTTCAACTTGCTCGGATTTCAAAGATTACCAGGGTCGCATCAAATT
>DATCEL010000248.1:0-3296 GCA_036510115.1 Caulobacteraceae bacterium | reverse complement strand
CGTGCACGGGCGCGGCGTCCTCGGGTCCCTGATAGGGCGCGCTGGCGAACTGAACGTCCTTGGGGACGTCGATGACCACCGGACCTGGCCGACCGGCCCGGGCGATGTGGAAGGCCTCGTGCATGATCCGCGGCAGGTCGGCGACGTTCTTCACCAGATAGTTGTGTTTGGTGCACGAGCGGGTGATGCCGACGGTGTCGCATTCCTGGAAGGCGTCGGTGCCGATGAGGTGGGTGGGCACCTGGCCGGTGATCACCACCAGGGGGATCGAATCCATCAAGGCGTCAACGATGCCGGTGACGGCGTTGGTCGCGCCGGGGCCTGAAGTGACCACCACGACGCCGACCTTGCCGGTTGAGCGGGCGTAGCCCTCGGCCGCGTGGGTCGCGCCCTGCTCGTGACGCACCAGGATGTGGCGCAGGCGCGGCTCATGAAACAGAGCATCATAGATCGGCAGAACGGCGCCGCCCGGATAGCCGAAGAGGTCGGTCACCCCCTGGTCGACCAGGGCGCGAACCACGATCTGCGCTCCGGTAAGGATTTCAGCGGCCTGGTCGGTTGGGTGGCTGAGCGGGGCGGTCATTTTGGAGGGCTCTCAGGGCGGGAGGGGGGAGACAAAGAAAAAGGCCCCGGGGGGCCTTCAAATGCGCGACCGACCGCGGGGCGAAAGGCGGTTCAGCCCCTCGCCGCGATCGGCCGCCTAATAAGTACGATGGCGCCAGCGCGCATCGGATGTGCTCCCGAAACTCCAAAACGGGTGATGCCATTGCGCGCTCGGCTGGTCAAGACGGACTCTCTCGCAAGATTTTGCCGACAGCCGCTGCGTCCTCGCGCGCGTCGATGCGGGGCCAGTCGGCCGTCTGGTGGCTGAACCAGGCGATCTGGCGCTTGGCGTAGCGGCGGGTCTCGGCCTTGGCTGCCGTCAGCGCCTCGGCGGCGGTCAGACGTCCGGCAAGCTGGCTGGCGAAGCTCGCCACGCCGAGCGCCTTCATGGCCGGAAGTCCGGCGTCGAGGCCGCGCGCTAGCAGGGCTTCAACCTCGGCCAGGGCGCCGCCGGCCGCCATGCGGTCGAGCCGCGCCTCGACGCGGGCGTAGAGGTCCGCCCGCGGCAGGGTCAGGACCACGCCCCGCCAGCGTCCGGCCGCGAGAGGGGGTTGGGTGAGAGCGTGCCAATCGCTGAGCGCGCGACCGGTGGCCAAGAAGACTTCCCATGCCCGGGTCAGGCGCTGGCGGTCGGCGGCGGCGATGCGCGCTTCGGCGGCTGGGTCGACGCCGGCCAGGCGGTCTCGAAAGCGGGCCTCGCCGACGCTGTCGTATTCGGCCTGCACGGCGCCGCGCGTCGAGACGGGAACGGGCGGGATCGCCGCCAGGCCATGGGTGAGGGCGCGGAAGTAAAGGCCCGTTCCGCCGACCACGATCGCCGGCTTCCCGCGCGCGGCGATCGCTTCCAGGGTCGAGAGCGCGGCGGATTGCCAACGCCCGACCGACCAGGCCTCGGACGCGTCGGCGACTCCGAACAGATGATGGGGTGCGAGCGCCTCCTCCGCGCGTGTCGGCCGGGCCGTCAGCACGCGAAGATCGGCATAGAGCTGCATGGAATCGGCATCGACGATTTCGCCGCCGGTCACCCGCGCCACGTCCAAGGCCACGGCGGACTTGCCGCTCGCCGTCGGTCCCGCGATCAGCCAGACGGGCGGCGCGCCGGTGATCTCTGTCGGTGAACCCATGCTATCCCGCCGCGCCTGAGCGTCAGATAGCACGCGAGGGGCTCTGTCATCGACACGTGTCTATGGTGGCGTTAGGAGCCGCCATGCATTCGGATGCCCCATGGCGATGGATCGCGGGGAGGGCGCTTGCGCTTTTCGCCGTCGCCGCCCTGACACCCACGATCGCGTCCGCCTGCGCCTGCGGTTGCGGCGTGTTCGACGTCGGCGACGCGACTTTGATTCCTGGCGGCGCCGGCGCTGGGGCGTGGCTCGAATACGATTATCTTGATCAGACTCGGAACTGGAGCGGCGCCGGCCGCGCCCCGGCGGCGAACAACACCGACATCCGCATTATCACCGACTTCGCCACCCTCGGCGGGCAGTACATGTGGAAGTCGGGATGGGGCGTCATGGCCGAAATACCACTCGCGGCGCGCAGCTTCACCACCGATCAGAACGGACCCTTCCAGACGATCCGCCACGGCGGCGTGGGCGATATCCGCCTGATGGGCATCTATTCGGGTTTTTCACCCTCGATGGCGACCGGAATGACCTTTGGGCTCAAGCTGCCGACGGGATCCTTTAATGACGCGGGCTACGACCGCGACATTCAGATCGGTTCGGGAACGACAGACCTCATCCTCGGCGGCTACCATACCGGCGGCATCGGCAAGGACGCGGCCTGGACCTGGTTCGCCCAAGGGCGTTGGGATGTTCCATTGAATTCGCGCGCCGGCTATCGCCCCGGCGACGAGGCTGACGCCGCCATCGGAGTCGCCTGGTCCGCTAGCCAGCCCACGGCCAAGGTGTCGGTGACGCCGATGCTGCAGCTCATCGCTTCCGATCGGGCGAGGGACACTGGTCCGGCGGCCAATCCGGCCAATACCGGCTATGAACGGCTCCTGGTGGCCCCCGGCGTCGAATTGAAAGCGGCGAACTGGAAGCTCTATGGTGACGTCGAGCTGCCACTCTATCAGCGCGTCAACGGCAACCAGCTCGTCTCGCCGGCGCTGTTCAAGGTGGTGCTGAGCCGGAGCTTTTAGAAAACGCGCACTGGAGTGGGGGAGAATGAGTAAAAACACCGGGATCCCCGCGTTCGCGGGGAAGAGCGGCGGGAGAGTGTTGGTCGCGGCATTGGGAGCGGCGTTGATGGCGAGCGGAATTCAAGCTCAACCAAATCCTGGGCCTGCGTCGGCCCTGCACCGGATCCTCGCCGACTACGACGCCTTCTGGAACCGCAACGACCCGGTCGGCGCCGGCCAGAGGGGCGATGTCGCCGCCCAGGCTCTGTGGCCCGACGATTCCCCGGCCGAGGAAGCGCGCCGCCATCGCCTCGATCTTGAGTTCAAGCAGCGCCTGGACGCCGTGCCGGCGGCGGGGCTCTCCGGCGAGGACGCCCTCAACCGCGAGCTTCTCGAGGCGCAGTTATCGATCGATATCGAGGGCGACGCCTTCGACGAGGAGCGGCTGCCGTTCACCAACGACGAAGGCTTCTTTGTCATGCCGGCCTATGTCGCCAGCGACACCGTGTTGCGTGACGGGGCCGAAGCCCGGGCGTGGCTCACGCGCATCGCCACGCTCGACCGCTAC
>DATCEL010000247.1:0-3023 GCA_036510115.1 Caulobacteraceae bacterium | reverse complement strand
AGAAGTCCATATCGCCCATGCCGCCCATGCCGCCGGGCATGCCGCCGGCGCCACCGCCGTTGGCCTGCTTCTTCGGCGCTTCGACGACCGCGGCTTCGGTGGTGATCATCAGACCAGCCACGGAAGCGGCGTCCTGTAGAGCCGTGCGCACGACCTTGGCCGGGTCGATGATGCCGGCCTTGATCATGTCGACGTACTTCTCGGTTTGGGCGTCGAAACCGAAGTTCGGCGATTTGCTCTCGAGGATCTTGCCGACCACGATCGAGCCTTCGACGCCCGCGTTTTCGGCGATCTGGCGGATCGGGGCCTGCAGCGCGCGACGGACGATGGCGATGCCCGCGTCCTGATCGGCGTTGGCGCCCTTGAGGCCGTCCAAGGCTTTGCCCGCCATCAGCAGGGCGACGCCGCCGCCGGCGACGATGCCTTCCTCGACCGCGGCCCGCGTGGCGTTGAGGGCGTCATCGACGCGGTCCTTCTTCTCTTTGACTTCCACTTCCGTGGAGCCGCCGACGCGGACGATGGCCACGCCCCCGGCCAGTTTGGCCAGACGCTCCTGCAGCTTTTCCTTGTCGTAGTCGCTGGTGGTGTCCTCGATCTGGCGCTTGATCTGACCGATCCGGCCTTCAATGTCGGCCTTGGCGCCAGCGCCGTCGACGATGGTGGTGTCGTCCTTGGTGATCGAGACCTTCTTGGCCTTGCCAAGCATCTCGATGGTGACGTTCTCCAGCTTGATGCCGAGGTCTTCACTGATCAACTGACCGCCGGTGAGGACGGCGATGTCTTCCAGCATGGCCTTGCGGCGATCACCGAAGCCCGGGGCCTTGACGGCCGCGACCCTGAGGCCGCCGCGAAGCTTATTGACCACCAGGGTGGCCAGGGCCTCGCCGTCGATGTCCTCGGCCACGATCAGCAGCGGGCGGGAGGATTGAACGACCGCTTCAAGGACCGGCAGGAGGGTCTGCAGCGAAGAGAGTTTCTTTTCGTAGAGCAGAACCAGCGGATCTTCGAGCACCGCCTCCATCTTCTCGGCGTTGGTGATGAAATAGGGCGAGAGATAGCCGCGATCGAACTGCATGCCTTCGACGACATCGAGTTCGGTGTCGAGGCTCTTGGCTTCCTCAACGGTGATCACGCCTTCATTGCCGACCTTTTCCATCGCCTTGGCGATCATGTCGCCGATGTCGGTGTCGCCGTTGGCCGAAATCGAACCGACCTGGGCGATTTCCTGGTTGGTGGTCACCTTCTTCGAGGTCGACTTGATGTGCTCGACAACCTTGAGGACGGCCTTTTCGACGCCGCGCTTCAGATCCATCGGGTTCATCCCGGCGGCGACCGACTTGGTCCCCTCGACGACGATGGCCTGGGCCAGGACCGTGGCGGTGGTGGTGCCATCGCCGGCCTTGTCATTGGTCTTCGACGCGACTTCACGCAGAAGCTGGGCGCCCAGGTTCTCGAACTTGTCGGAAAGCTCGATTTCCTTGGCGACGGTGACGCCGTCCTTGGTGGAGCGGGGCGCGCCGAACGACTTTTCGAGGATGACATTGCGGCCCTTGGGACACAGCGTCACCTTGACGGCGTTGGCGAGGATGTTGACGCCGCGCAGCATGCGATCGCGCGCGTCGGTGGAGAATTGTACGTCTTTGGCAGCCATGGTGGAGGCTCTCCGATAAGGTTGAAGGCTTTAGGTGAGGGGCGCGCTACGGACGATCAGCCCAGCACACCCAGGACGTCGCTCTCCTTCATGATCAGGAGATCTTCGCCGTCGAGCTTGATTTCGCTGCCCGACCATTTGCCGAACAGAATGCGATCGCCGGACTTCAGATCCAAAGCGTGGATCTTGCCGGAATCGTCGCGAGCCCCGGGGCCGACGGCGATGACCTTGCCCTCTTGGGGCTTTTCCTTCGCCGTATCGGGAATGATGATCCCGCCTTTGGTCTTTTCTTCCTCTTCGATCCTGCGAACGAGGACGCGGTCGCCGAGCGGACGAAACGCCATGGATGAATTCTCCGTGAGTGTGACTAGGGTCTCTTCAATGAAGTGGGCGCCCGTCGCCCAGCCACGATTAGCAGCCGGCAGTGTCGAGTGCCAACGGCCGCGAGATAGGCGCCCCTCTATTGCGAGTCAAGACGCGGCGCGCGAAATGGGATTCCGTTGTGGCGACCACCTGAACTTTCCGTTGCAGATCGCCAAGCGCAACGACGCCCTTTGCCGGTCAAGTCATGACGGGTAAAAACGCCTCCGCGGACAGAGATAGATCGAAGGAAACGCGGGCATGGCGGCGAGCGGCGGAACTGAAGCCTTCCTGCGCGGCCTCATTCGCAGCGGATCACTGGAGGTCATCCTTCCGGGCGGACGGCGTCTTACCCTCGGTGACGGCGCCGGACCGCCGATCGTGGCGCGGGTGGCCGACACGCTCACCTTGGCCAGGATTGCCCTGCAACCCTACCTGGGTGTGGGCGAGGCCTATATGGACGGACGGCTGACGCTTGAACAAGGCGATATCCGCGATCTGCTCGCGCTCGGCTCAAGAAACGCCGCCGCTGCGCCGCGCAGCCCCCAGCCAGGCCCACTGAAGCGATGGTGGAAATCCAGGCGCGACGAGCAAATCAACCGCGCCGCCGCCCGCAAGAACGTCGCTCACCACTATGACCTGTCGCACGATCTCTATCGCTGGTTCCTCGACGCCGACATGCAGTATTCGTGCGCCTATTTCGACCATCAGGAGGTCGGCCTCGACGAGGCGCAGATCGCCAAGAAGCGCCACATCGCCGCCAAGCTGAACCTTACGCCGGATCAGACAGTGCTCGATATCGGCTGCGGCTGGGGCGGCATGGCCCTCTCGCTCGCCGCCTGGACAGGGGCCAGGATTGACGGCGTGACGCTATCGACCGAACAACTCGCCGTCGCCAAGGCCCGCGCCGACGCCGAGGGCCTCGCCGGCCGCGTCAGGTTCTCGCTTACCGACTACCGCGATGTCGTCGAGAAATACGACCGCATCGTATCGGTCGGCATGTTCGAGCACG
>DATCEL010000246.1:0-8787 GCA_036510115.1 Caulobacteraceae bacterium | reverse complement strand
TAGATACCGGCTGAGCCGGCTCGCGCTCCTGGGGGATGAGATGATCGTGTTCGAAGTCTTCGCCGTCGCCATCGTTATCCTGGCGATCTTCCTGGCTTTGTCGGCGATCAAGATCGTTCCACAGGGCTATGAATGGACCGTCGAGCGGTTCGGCCGCTACACGCGCACCCTCAAGCCCGGCATCACCATCTTGACCCCGTTCATGGAGAGCATAGGCCGCAGGGTGAGCCTGATGGAGCAGGTGCTCGACGTGCCGAGCCAGGAGGTGATCACCAAGGACAATGTGATGGTCAAGGTGGACGCCATCGTCTTCATCCAGGTGATGGACGCGTCCGCCGCGGCCTATCGCGTGGCCAATCTCAACTTCGCCATCGGCCAGCTGACCATGACCAATCTGCGCACCGTGGTCGGCTCGATGGAGCTCGACGAGGTGCTCTCCAAGCGCGACATGATCAACACCCGCCTGCTGACGGTTATCGACGAAGCGACGGGACCCTGGGGCGTCAAGGTGGCGCGCATTGAGATCAAGGATCTGCAGCCGCCGCCGGACATCACCAACGCCATGACCCGGCAGATGAAGGCCGAGCGCGAGAAGCGCGCCGTCATCACCGAAGCCGAGGGCGAGAAGCAGGCGGCTGTCACGAGAGCCGAGGGCGCCAAGCAATCGGCGATCCTGCAAGCCGAGGGGCGCAAGGAAGCGGCTTTCCGGGACGCCGAGGCCCGCGAGCGTCTGGCGGCCGCGGAGGGCGCCGCGACCAAGAGCGTATCAGACGCCATCGAGGCCGGCAGTGTCAACGCGCTCAACTATTTCATTGCCCAGAAGTACGTCGAGGCGTTCGCCAAGCTCGCCGACTCGCCGCAACAGCGGACCTTGATCGTGCCGGCGGACTTCGCCGGCATCGCCGGCTCCATCGCCGGGATCGCGGAAATGGTCGGGGCCGCTCGGCGGGATGGCGAGGCGCGGACGCCCCCGCCCAGATCGCCCGCGGTTCCGCCAACCGGAGGGGCATGAGCCATGGGCGGTCTGACGGACTTCATCGCCATGCATCCGATCTGGGGCTGGATGGCTCTGGGCGCGGTGTTCCTGGCCATCGAGGTGATGACCGGTTCGGGCTGGCTGCTATGGCCGGCGGCGTCCGCGTCCCTGACCGGCGTGGCGACTCTAGTGATCCCCATGAGCACGACCGCGGCGATCGCGGTTTTCGGCGTGCTGACCATCGTCACCACCTACATCGGCCGGCGCTATCTGCGCGGGGCGACACCCGGCGCGCCCGACGTCAACAATCCGCTGCAGCGGCTCGTCGGCTACAACGGCGAAGCCGTGGCCCCGTTCGAGGGCGGCAATGGGCGCGTGTTCGTCGACGGCAAAGAATGGTCGGCGGTCCTCGATGGCCAGGGTCCGTTGGCGGCGGGGGCCAAGGTCGAGGTGGTGGAAGTGGTCGGCGGCGCGCGGCTGCGGGTGAAGGCGGCCTAACCAGCCTATTTCTTCGCCGACAATGCCTTCAGTTGCGCCTGCATCGCCGCCATCTGCGCCCTCAGCTCGGCCAGGGTGTCGTCTTCGGTCGGAGCGCTTTTGGCGGCCGGGGCCACGTCCTCCGGGCGAAAGGCGAACGGGGTGAACATTTTCATCGCCCGGTCGAAAAGCGCCATGTTCTGACGAATCTGCTCGTCGAACGCGCCCATCGAAGGCGGCGTCACGGCCGACAATTGGCTTTGCATGCGCGCCTGCTGGCGGATGAAACTGTCGAGCGAAAGCTCGAGAAAGCTCGGCAGAAACGCCTGCATGCGGTCGCCGTAAAACCCGATCAGCTGCCGAAGGAATTGGATGGGCAGAAGGTTCTGGCCCCTGCCTTCCTCCTCGAAGATGATTTGGGTCAGCACTTTGCGGGTGATGTCTTCGCCGCTCTTCGCGTCGTAGACCACGAAGTCGACGCCTTCTCTGACCATCGCCGCCAGATCATCGAGAGTGATGTAGCTGCTGGTGGCCTTGTTATAGAGCCGCCGGTTGGCGTATTTCTGAATGGTCACACGACCGCCCGACGGGCGGGGTTGGTCGCTTTCCTTTTCGTTCGCCATGAGTTTCCTTGGCAGTCTCGGGCCATATCGCGGCGCAATACTACCCTCATCCCGCGCCGCGGCGCCAGACGATCAAATACGGACGCGTGGCGACGGCCACTCAAATGGGGCATGTTGCCCGCCTGCTTGTTGGAGCCCGCCCCATGACCGAGATTGTCATCGTTTCCGCCGTCCGCACCGCCGTGGGGTCGTTCAACGGCGCCTTGAGTTCGCTCCCGGCCCACGATCTGGGCAAGATCGCCATCGCCGCCGCCATCGAGCGGGCGGGGATTCCCGCCGCCGACGTGGACGAGGTGATCATGGGCCAGGTGCTGCAGGCGGGCGCCGGCCAGGGCCCCGCGCGCCAGGCGAGCGTCAACGCCGGCGTGCCGGTGGAGAGCCCAGCGTGGAGCGTCAATCAACTCTGCGGGTCTGGCTTGCGGGCCGTGGCCCTGGCCGCCCAGCAGATTGCTCAGGGCGACGCCAACATCGTCGTCGCTGGTGGCCAGGAGAGCATGAGCCAGTCGCCCCACGCTCAGAACCTGCGCGGCGGCCAGAAGATGGGCGACCTCGCGTTCGTCGACACAATGATCAAGGACGGACTGTGGGACGCCTTCCACGGTTACCACATGGGCCAGACGGCGGAGAATATCGCCGCCCGTTGGCAGATCACCCGGGAAGACCAGGACCGCTTCGCCGTGGCCTCCCAGAACAAGGCCGAGGCGGCGCAGAAGAGCGGCAAGTTCGCCGACGAGATCACGCCGGTCACCATCAAGGGGCGAAAGGGCGACACCGTGGTCGACCAGGATGAGTTCATCCGTCATGGCGTCACCTACGAGGGCATCTCTGGCCTGCGTCCCGCCTTCGCCAAGGATGGTTCGGTCACCGCCGCCAACGCCTCCGGCCTCAATGACGGCGCCGCCGCACTGGTGTTGATGAGCGCGGACGAAGCGGCCAAGCGGGGGCTCAAGCCTCTGGCGCGGATTGCTTCCTGGGCCCACGCGGGCGTCGCCCCGGAGATCATGGGCACGGGGCCGATCCCGGCCACGCGCAAGGCGCTGCAGAAGGCCGGTTGGAAGGTCGACGACCTGGACCTCATCGAATCCAACGAGGCCTTCGCCGCCCAGTCTCTGTCCGTGGTGCGCGAACTCGGCCTCGATCCGGCCAAGGTCAACGTCAATGGCGGCGCGATCGCCATCGGCCACCCCATCGGCGCCTCCGGCGCGCGCATCCTGACCACCTTGTTGCACGAGATGAAACGTCAGGGCGCCGGCAAGGGTCTGGCGACGCTTTGCGTCGGCGGCGGCATGGGCGTGGCCATGTGCGTGGAGACGGTTTGAACTGAAACGCGAGGCCAGTCGCTGAACGGGCGGGGCTGCGACAGATTTTAGGGAGACACGCGATGAGCAGGGTAGCGTTCGTGACCGGCGGCACCCGGGGAATCGGCAGGGCGATCACCGCCAGGCTCAAGGCGGCCGGCTACAGTGTCGCCGCCGGCTACGCCGGCAATGAAGTGGCGGCCCAGGCCTGCGCCGATGAGCTCGGTGTTCTGGTGGTCAAGGGGAATGTCTCCGTCTTCGCGGACTGCGCCCGCGCCGTGAAAGCCGTCGAAGACAAGTTCGGGCCGATCGACGTGCTGGTGAACAATGCCGGCATCACCCGCGACGCCATGCTGCACAAGATGACCGAGGAGCAGTGGAACGACGTCATCCACGTCAACCTAGCCTCGATCTTCAACATGACCCGCAACGTCATCGAAGGCATGCGCGAGCGCGGCTACGGCCGCATCGTCAACATCAGCTCGATCAACGGCCAGAAAGGTCAGATGGGCCAGACCAACTACTCCGCGGCGAAGGCCGGGATGATCGGCTTCACCAAAGCCCTGGCTCAGGAAAACGCCAAAAAAGGCATTACAGTCAATAATATCGCGCCAGGCTATATCGACACCGAGATGGTCAGCTCGGTGCCCAAGCCGGTGCTCGATCAGATCATCGCCGGCATCCCGGTTGGCCGTCTGGGAATGGCGGACGAGATCGCCCGCTGCGTCGCCTTTCTCGCGGCGGAGGATTCCGGCTTCATCACCGGCGCCACACTCAGCGTAAATGGTGGCCAGTACATCAGCGGCTGAGGTCGGCGTCCAAAAAGCGCCCAGATCGCCACGCACGGACCTCCGATGGCTTCGAAGCGCCAGGCTCTCATAGGCTGGAAAGCGCTCGCCGCCGCGCTTGCCGCGACCGCGTGCATGGGATTTTCCAGCTTCTCCGTCGCCCCGGCGTGGGTGAGGAACGCCTTTTCCCTCGGCCGCGCCGATCAACTTCACGCCATCCCGGCCACGGCGAAGTTCTCGATCGACGAAGGCGGCGCGTTTGTCCTCGACCGCTCTGGCCATTTGGCCTTGCTCAAGTTCGACGACAGCCATGGCGACGGTTCCGAGGTCTGGGTGGTCTCTCCCAGCCGGGGCCCGCGAGGCGACATTCTGTTCAAGGATGACGTTGGGGACATCTTGCTCCGGGTCACCAAGCTCGGCGGCGTCACCGTCTTCACCTCCCGCCGGCCGTCGGGTCTGGCGGCGACTCTCGATGGCAAGACCGCTCGCATCGCCCTGCCGCCTCTGGGGCCGGCTTCGCTTTATCAGCGAATGATCCTGGCCAGCAGCCGGTGCAGCAGGGCGACGCGTCATCTGGTGGCGTTCGACGCTCCCGAGGCAGACGCCAAGTCGGCCGCCTTGATCGCTGACGCGGCCTTGTTGGCCATGGACGCCATCGTCGGCGTATCGTCGCGGCCGGCCGGCAAGGCGGCCGCGGCCCATGTCACCAGGGTGACCCTGACCAAAGCCGCGAAGCCGGGTGTCTGGCTGCAGCACGGCGTGGTCAGGATCTCGGTCGCACCCGCCGCGGGCTATCTCGGGCGGCCTTCGTCGGCGCGTATCGCCCAGGTCATCGAAGGGTCCTGATTCCGCGCACCCGCGCCCAAGACAAATATGGGCTTGCATCGTCTTTGGTGTTGTAGTTAACTAATACACAAGCGCGGTGGCGGCGGTTTGGGACAGACGATGGACCGAGAGTGGAACGACAGCCAGCCGATCTATCGCCAGCTGCGTGACCGCGTGGTGGCGAGGATCCTGGAAGGCGCCCTTGTCGAAGGCGATTCGCTCCCGTCGGTGCGCAACGTGGCGGCCGACTATCGGATAAACCCGCTGACGGTCCTCAAGGGATATCAGCAACTGGTCGACGAAAACCTCGTCGAGAAAAGGCGAGGGCTGGGCATGTTTATCAACGTCGGCGCGCGGGCGCTCCTGCTTCAGGGCGAGCGTCAAAGATTTCTCACCGAACAATGGCCGGCGATCCGGCTGACGATCCGTCGGCTCGGCCTGACCGCCCGCGAGCTTCTCGACGCCAGCGACGAAGGCGGCGAGGCCTCGGGCGCCGGCAGGAAGGGCTGAGACCATGACCTGCATAGAAGCCAAGGGCCTGCGCAAGTCGTTCGGTTCGACCGTGGCCCTGGATGGCATCGATCTCAAGGTCGAAGAAGGCCGCATCCTGGGCCTCATCGGCCCCAACGGCGCGGGCAAGAGCACCGCGCTCAACGCGATCCTCGGCCTCACCGCTTACCAGGGCGACCTCAAGGTGCTTGGCCGAGATCCCTGGGTCCGGCGCGATCAGCTCATGCGCGAAGTTTGTTTCATCGCCGATGTCGCCGTGCTGCCGCGCTGGATGAAGGTTTCGCAGGCGCTCGACTATGTGGAAGGCGTGCACCCAAGGTTCAGCCGCGAAAAAGCCAAAGCCTTTCTCGCCAAAACAACGATCAAGCCCGAGAGCAGGGTCCGGGAACTGTCGAAGGGCATGGTGACCCAGCTGCATCTGGCCCTGGTCATGGCCATCGACGCCAAGCTCCTGGTGCTCGATGAGCCAACCCTTGGCCTCGACCTACTCTTCCGCAAGCAATTCTACGACTCGCTTCTCAATGACTATTTCGATGGCGCCCGGACAATCGTCGTGACCACCCACCAGGTCGAGGAAGTCCAGGATATCCTGACCGACGTGATGTTTCTGGATCGCGGGCGGGTGGCGCTGGACTGCAGCATGGAAGCCTTCGGTCAGCGCTTTGTCGAAGTCATGGTCCATGCCGATCACCTCAACGCGGCGCGGGCGCTCATGCCCATCCATGAACGGACGGTGTTCGGTCGCGGCGTGATGATTTTCGATTCCGCTGACCGCAGCCAGCTCGCCGCCTTGGGCGAGGCGCGCACGCCCAGCATAGCCGACCTGTTTGTCGCCCTGATCGGCGCGAAAACCCAGGAAGCGCGAGGAGCCGCCGCATGAATTCGCTCTCGGACGCCATGCCAGACGCACCGCCTGGGACCAGCGCCATGGGCCGCCCCGCATTGCCCGCCGGCGCTAAGCCCTACTATTGGTCGCTGCGCCGCGAGCTTTGGGAGAACCGGTCCCTCTATATCGCCCCGCTCGTCGTCGCCGCCCTGGTGCTGATTGGCGTCTTCATGGGCGCGCTCCGCCTTTCGGAGCGCTTTGGCGCCATTCGCGTCGAGCCGGCGAAGGAAGCCGCCGTCACCGCCATACCCTACGCCACGGCCGCTATCGCCATCATCGTCACCGGTTTCATCGTCGGCGCTTTCTATTGCCTTGGCGCCCTGCATAACGAGCGCCGCGATCGCAGCATCCTGTTCTGGAAGTCGATGCCAGTGTCGGATGTGACCGCCGTACTCACCAAGGCGGCCATTCCGCTTTTCGTTCTCCCCGCGGTCCTCTTCGCCGTCGTCGTTGTGACGCAACTGGTCATGCTGCTGTTCGACACCCTCGTCCTGGCGCCCAGCGGCGTCGGCGTTGCGCGGCTTTGGGCCCAATGGCCCCTCGTTCGCACGTCGGTGGTCCTTGCCTATGGCCTGATCACTCTGTCTCTGTGGTACGCGCCGATCTGGGGCTGGCTGTTGATGGTTTCGGCCTGGGCCAAGCGCGCGCCGTTCCTCTGGGCGGTCCTCCCGCCCCTGGCCGTTTGCCTCGTCGAGTCTCTGGCCCTCGGGACGGGTTCCTTCGCTCGCCTTCTGGGCTGGCGTCTGTCGGGCGCGTTCGACACCGCCTTCAGCGGCGCGATCCCAGGGACCGCCATCGTCGATCTGCAACAGATCGATCCGGCCAGGTTCTTCGGCAGCCTCGATCTATGGACCGGCTTGGCCGCGGCGGCGGCCTTCCTGGCGGCGGCGGTGTGGCTGCGCCGTTCGCGCGACCTGAGCTGAACGACCGAAATTAACCATGCCGTGACTCCGTCGGCCGGCGCGCGTAAGCTTCAGCTTGGGGGCGGCAAAGGCAGGGAGATATTCCCGATGTGGTTAAGGCCAACCGATCGGCCGCCGACGTTGCATCCCGCGGGCGGCTGGGCCATTCGCATGCTGAGCCAGGAGAGCCCGGTGATGGTCCGAGTCACCGAGGAGGCGCTTCAGGACGTCGGCCCGTCGTCCGCGCTCACAGCGCCGATCTACAAATATCGCAACGTGTTCGAGGAGATCGCGGACAAGAAGTTCAATCGTCACGAGTTCGAACCGGACGGGTCGATCACCATCAAGTCGGCCGACGTCAAACACGTGTAGCGCTCCGGCTGAGCCTCGCCTCAGCCCTTGAACACATCCTTGGCCGCGCGGACGGCGGCGAAGGCCTCGTAATCGGGCTTGCCCGCGCCTCCGGCCAACACCGGCGCGCGCAGAAACGGATTGGTCGCCTTTTCGAGCCCGATGGTCGTCGGCACCGTCGGCTCGCCTCGCTCGCGAGCGGCGAACACCTCCTCTGCGCGTCGCTTCACCTGAGGATCGGAGTCGACGCTGAGCGCGAAGCGCGCGTTCGAAGCGGTATATTCGTGCGCGCAATAGACCAAAGTGTCGTCGGGAAGGGCCGACAGGCGCGCAAGGCTCGTCCACATCTGCTGGGGCGTGCCTTCAAACAGGCGCCCGCAGCCGAGCGCGAAAATGGTGTCGCCGACGAAGGCGATGCGGTCCGCCGCGTCGAAATAGGTGATGTGGCCCAAGGTATGCCCGCCGCTGTCGATGACCTCAAAGCGGGTTTCGCCCAACTCGACGACATCGCCGCCGGCGACCGTGCTGTCGAGCGGCGCGATCTTGGTCACCTCGGCCGGTCCGACGATCGTCGCGCCGGTGGCGGCCTTAATCGCCGCGTTGCCGCCGGCGTGATCGGGATGCCAATGGGTGTTGAAGATGTAGTCCAGCGTCCAGCCTTCGCGTTCGAGGGCGGCGAGGATGGCGTCGACGTCGGGGGTGTCGATGCAGGCGGTGCGCCCGCTCGCCTCGTCGCGGATGATGAAGCCGTAGTTGTCGGCAAGGCACGGGAACTGGCGGACGGCCAGGGGCATCGGTAAGGCCTCTTCAGAGACAGTCGTTTAAGGAATTCGACACTACATGATCGAGGGGTAAAGCGGGAGCGCCGATGCGCCAGGACGTCCTCGAGCTCGCGCGGTTCTACGCATCGCCCCTCGGCAGAGCGGCCGCGCGGATGATCGGTGTGAAGATCGACGAGGCCTGGGATGGCCTCGCCGGCCTCGACGTGCTCGGGCTTGGCTACGCCATTCCGCTGTTGCAAGCCGAAGACGTCGGTCGCCGGATCGCGGCCATGCCAGCCGCGCAGGGCGTGGAGGTGTGGCCGGCCGGCGCGGCGAACCTCAGCTGTCTGGTGGACGACGCCGCCCTTCCATTTGGCAACGCCCATTTCG
>DATCEL010000245.1:0-3713 GCA_036510115.1 Caulobacteraceae bacterium | reverse complement strand
CGACTCGTCGCGCACGTCGCCGAGCAGCGGGGCCCGCTTGCTGTCGATCAGGCTGGCGAGTTGTTCGACCAGGTCGGCCTTCTTCACCTGATAGGGAACCTCGGTGACGACCACCCGCCAGAGCCCGCGCCCGGCGTCCTCGCGCGTCCACCGCGCCCGCAAGCGCACCCCGCCGCGCCCGCCCTCATAGGCTTCCTGCAACGACGCGGTCGGCTCGACGATCACCCCGCCGGTAGGAAAGTCCGGCCCCGGCACGCGCGCCATCAGATCGATGACCGTCGCGTTCGGCCGTTCGAGCAGCAACAGGCAAGCGTCGATGAGTTCGGCGGCGTTGTGCGGCGGGATCGAGGTCGCCATCCCCACGGCGATGCCTGACGAGCCGTTGGCCAGCAGATTGGGGAAGCCGGCCGGCAGCACCACCGGCTCCTCGTCTTCGCCGTCGTAAGTGGGGCGAAAGTCGACCGCGTCCTCGTCGATGCCGTCGAGCAGAAGCTGGGCCGCGTCGGTCAGCTTGCACTCGGTGTAGCGCATGGCGGCGGCGTTATCGCCGTCGATATTGCCGAAGTTGCCCTGGCCGTCGATCAGCGGATAGCGCTGGGCGAAATCCTGGGCCAGACGGACGAGGGCGTCATAGACGGCGACATCGCCGTGCGGATGGTATTTGCCGATGACATCGCCGACCACGCGGGCGGACTTCTTGGCCGACGTCTCCGGATCCAGGCGCAGCAGGCGCATGGCGTAGAGCAGGCGCCGATGCACCGGTTTGAGTCCGTCGCGCACATCCGGCAGCGCCCGCTGGGTGATGGTCGAGAGCGCATAGGCCAGATACCGCCGCGACAGGGCGTCGGTCAGCGGCTCATCGATGATCCTGCCGCCTTCATCCGGCGGCGGCGCCGGCGTGTCCATGAGGCCGTTTGGGCCGAGTCAGGGGCGGGTGTCTAGCGGGGCGGACCGACATCCCTGCCAATTACGACGGGTGGCGCCCTTCGTGCGCCAGATAAGCGGGTCGGCGGCCTCTGGTGACGAATTCGACTGACTCACCCAGAAAAGCGCAATGTCTTATCGTCTGCCGGAGGTTTTTGTTGTATAGATGGCCGGCCTGACTGCGGCGAAATCGTTTTGGAGAATACAGCAACAGGACAGCGCTATGACCAAACTCGTTAAACTCGACGTCTACTCAGGGCGTCCCAATCCGGTCTGGACCCTGAGCGACGACCTTTCCACCCAGTTGTCGACCCAAACGGGCGCGGCGCCCTCGGACGGGGGTCAAGGCCTCGGCTACCGCGGCTTCAAGATCATCGAAAGTTCCAGCGACGTTCAGCAAATGGCGACGACCGAGGATCTGATCGGCGACTTCAGCGTGACCTCGACCATCTTCGGCAGCGCCGACCTCGAAAAATCCCTCATGCAGTCGGGCGTCCAGGCGGGCGCCATCGACTCCGGTCTGGCTGGATATCTCGCCGATTGCTTTGGCTCCTCGGCCAGTTCGGGCAGCTCTCTTACCGCCAGTGGCGGGTCGTGCCCCACCTGTGGCGGCGCGGATGCGCCAAGTTACGACCCAGGGAAGTGGAACAACGATCCCGCTGTCCAGCGCGGCAACAATTGCTACGCCTATGCGAACAACAACCCCACGGGCACTTTTCCACAACCGGGCCGGGGCTCGGGTCAGATCTTCGCCTCGCTCGACTGCGACGGCGTGCGCCCGGCGTCCGAGAAAGACGGCCTCGTCACGACGAGCACTTACCAGGCGTCGCGGGCCGGCTGGTACGTGGCGCTCGTGATCTGGCCCGGGCAAGACTATCACTGGTATCGTCAGGACGACGGCGGTTGCTGGTCGCACAAGCCCGGGCAGACACCCGCCCGAAATACAGACAACAGTGGCGCTGCGATCAGCGACCCGCAGCAATGCGACCGCGGTCCATACACGACTTTCTGCACCTTCATGGTGAGCAGCTCGAGCGTCACCATCTCGTGACCGTCTCTGCCGCCATGGTGGTCACGGCGCTGGTCTATTCGGGGATTCCCAATCCGAGCTGGACGATCCCCGAGGCGCGCGCGGCGGAAGTCTCGCGCGCGATCGCCGGGATTCCTCGCCTCGACCGCGACTGTCCGCCGCAAGGTGGCCTCGGATATTCCGGCGTGAGAGTGGATATCCCGGATCGTGGCGGCGCCGAGCGGACCTGGATCTTCGCCAAGGGTGTCGCCGTATCGGGGGATCACTGCTACGCGGATTCGGGCCGCAAGATCGAACGCTTGCTGCTCGAGAGCGGGCGCGGACGGGTTGATGCCGCGCTCCTGGAAACGATGCTGCGCTGAGCGCCCGCCGCCGGACTTCTTTTGCCAGAAGCGGAGGGCGTCCGTCGAAAGGCACAGCTTGGTGCTCGCCCTAGAAGGAGAGCCTTCCCTTGAGATCATCGAACGGGACCATCACGTGTTCCCGGTAGGCGGGCCGCGCCTTCAGGCGAGCGTACCACGCCTCGACCGCCGGTAAGGCGGGCCGGTCGATGTCGAGTTCGAAATACCGATAGAGTGACGCGCCAAGCGGAATGTCTCCGATCGTGAACCGGTCGCCCGCCAGGAACGGTCTGTCTTTGATCGCGCCCTCGACAATCCGCATCAGCTCCGAGCACAGAGCGATACTTTGGTTTATCCTCCTCCAGTTTCGCTCTGGTTCCGGGGTTCGGTAGAGCCCCCAGAAGACGCCCGCGGAGAAGGCCGGTTGCCAATGGGATTGGCACCAGTCGATCCACCGATCGAAGGCCGTTCGCTCCGCGGCATCCTCCGGCCAATATTCGCGCCCGCCGTAGCGAGCGGCCAAGTATCTGACGATGGTATGGGATTCCCAGATCGCCAGACCGTTGTCCTCCACCACGGGGACCAGCCGGTTCGGGTTCAAGGCGGCGAATTTCGGATCGGAGAGTCCGCCAAAGGGCTCGCCAGCCGGGACAAGCTCATGCGGGAGGTTCAGCTCGCCGACGAGCCACATCACCTTCTGGACGTTCGAAGAGTTGCGTCGTCCCCATACCTTGAGCATTGCCACACCTTCGATTTCCCGCGCCCAGCGGTCAAGGTCGGTCATCGTGGAGATCAACCGGCTCTCGCCACACCCCCGATGATCACGATAGTCCCCGCTCCTTCAGCCGTTCGAGCAACCGGTCCCGCGCTGGCGGCAGGGGGCGATTGAGGGGGTTGAATACGCACGCCTCTAGGAAGTGTCCGGTGAGCGCCAGGCCGGCGGCGATGTCGCCGGGTTGCAGGCGGCCCTGGGCGGAAAGCAGGAACAGAGGCAGAGCCAGAAGCCGCTCGCGATAAGGCTCGCCGGCGGCGGCGCTTACCGCGCGGCCCGTGCGCGGACTGACCCAGACGAGGTCGTCGGTGACGCCGGTGACGGCGCAGGCGGAAAGGTCCAGGCCAAAGCCGAGATCGGCCAGCAAGCCGGCCTCGAAACGCACCATCACCGCCGGCCACACAGCTTCATCGGCCAGCGCGCCGGCGAGCGCCTCAAACGCCAGGAAGACGCCCGGATGCGGCGCGCGCTCGGGCAGGGCGGCGGCCACCACCGCCGCGGCGGAGCTGAGGCCGGCCAGGGCGGCGGCGTCGTCGAACAGCGCCGAGGGTCCCTCCCCGGTCGGCTCGATGCGCGCCGAGCCGAGCTGATCGGCAACCCGGGCGCGGTAGGCGAAGGTGACGCGGGCGCCCGCCTGCAGAAACGG
>DATCEL010000244.1:0-8084 GCA_036510115.1 Caulobacteraceae bacterium | reverse complement strand
TAAAGGCGCCGTAGTCGAGATAGGATTTCACCCGCGCCAGGGCCGCGCACATGCGCTCATTGCCGACCACCATGCCGACGCGCCATCCCGCCATCGCATAGGTCTTGGAGAGCGAATTGACTTCAACCGCCAGGTCGCGCGCGCCTTCCACTTGCAGGATCGACGGGGGCGGGTTGTTCTCGAAATAGATTTCCGAATAGGCGACGTCGGACAGCACCAGCATGTCATGCCGCTTCGCCAGGGCGACCACGTCCTTGTAGAAATCGAGATCGACCCACTGGGCGGTCGGGTTCGACGGGTAGCTGACCACCAGCACGCTCGGCGGCGGCGCCGAGTTGCGCACCGCCCGACTCACTCCAGCCAGATAGTCTTCGGGCGAGAGCGCGGGGACGTGGCGGATGACGCCGCCCGCCATGATGAATCCGTAGGCGTGGATCGGATAGGCCGGGTTCGGACAAATGATCACATCGCCGGGCGCCGTCAGCGCCTGCGCCAGATTGGCGAAGCCCTCCTTGGAGCCGAGCGTGGCGACGACCTCGGTGTCGGGATCAAGCTTCACGCCGAATCGGCGGTCGTAGTAGGCGGCCATGGCCCGACGCAGCCCGACTATGCCCTTGGATGCGGAATAGCGCCCTGATTTGGGGTCGCGCGCCGTCTCGATGAGCTTGGCGACGATATGCGCAGGCGTCGGCATGTCGGGATTGCCCATCCCGAAGTCGATGATATCCACGCCGTCCGCGCGCAGTCGCGCCTTGAGGCGATTGACCTCCTCAAAGACATAAGGCGGCAGACGGCGGATGCGGTGAAATTCTGCGATCATGGTTCTGGCCGGCGCGCGGCAGGGCGAGGCTCTTTGCGAAGGGGCGCATCGATAGACGCGGAGGGGCGGTCCGCCAAGCGACTTTGGCGAACGCCCGATGGGTTAGTGTCGGTGACGGGGTCTGGCGGGCGGCGTGGCTCTGGCCTTGGATTTGGCCACGAACGCCTCGGTGTCGCCCTCGCTGGGGCTGGTCATCGGCGCCGGCGGCAGGGCTTCGCGCCGCGCGTCGCCGACAAACCCCGTTGTATCGCCGAGACTGAAAGTATCGGGCGCGCTTTGATTGACGACGGCCGCGCCGGCCAAGCGCGTGGTCACCACCGCTGAGCGGAACGCCTGCGCCGAGCGCACGTGTTTTGGCGCCGGGGGGATGGAGCAGAAGCTCGGAAAAGCGAGACCCTGGGCTGGCACGGCGAATTCAGGGTTGAGCGCGGGCGACGGCGGAGCGCAGGTCGGCGCCGCGGCCCAGGCGCTGCCGGCCGCGCCAATCGTTACGATTGCAATGTATCGCCCAACGTTCTTCATTGGCCGCAAGTTGATAAGCCAAGCCGGGGCGATGCGATAGGGCGCTCACGGAGCGCGACTTCGAATGAGGAGGCTATACTGAGCGCCGACACCAGGCCCAGGGCCAGACGGACACCGTCACGCAAGCCGACCGGGCGGCCATCGCCCGCCAAGGCGAAGCCGAAATCCCGCGCGGCGGCCGAGACGGTCGCCGAGAGCGCCCCGACGGCGCCAGCGCTGGACTCGCTCTCGCGCGAGCAAAGAGACAGTCTTGAGCAGCTCTCTCTCAACCTCGCCCGCGCGGCGATGACCGCCCAAGGCGCGTTGGCCGAGGCGGCCCTGCGCAACGCGGATCGCCCGGCGGCGCTTACCCCCGATCCTTTCCATATCGGCTCGGCGTTGAACGAGGTGATGGCCGGCTTGGCCGCTCAGCCAGACAGGCTGATGCGCGCCCAGGCCGAGCTTTTCGGCCGCTATATGGAGTTGTGGCGCGCCGCGGCGCGGCAGGCCGGGGGCGATACCCCCGAACCGGTGGCCAGGCCGGCGGCGAACGACAAGCGGTTCAACGATCCGGATTGGTCGGCCAATCCGGTCTTCGACGTGATCAAGCAGTCCTATTTGATCACCTCCGACTGGCTGAACGAGCTCGTCCGTGGCGTCGATGGCGTCGAGCCGCTCACCCGGCGGCGTGTGAGCTTCTTCACCCAAATGCTCACCGACGCCTTCTCGCCGTCAAACTTCCTGTTGTCCAACCCGGTCGCTTTGCGCGCGGCCATGGAGAGCCGCGGCGAGAGCCTTCTGAAGGGGATGGAGAATTTCGCGGCCGACCTCGAGCGCGGCGGCGGGCAGTTGTCGATCAGCCAGACCGATCTCGCCCAGTTCAAGGTCGGCGAGAACGTCGCCACCGCTCCTGGAAAAGTCATTTTCCAGAACGATATCATCCAGATATTGCAATTTTCTCCGACGACAAAGACGGTCTATGAGATACCGCTGCTGATCTTCCCGCCGTGGATCAACAAGTTCTACATCCTCGACCTGCGGCCCGAAAACTCGATGATCCGCTGGCTCGCGGCGCAAGGTCTGACCGTGTTCGTGACTTCCTGGGTCAATCCCGACGCACGTCTCGCGGCCAAGACCTTCGAGGACTATCTGAACGAAGGCATCTACGCCGCCATCGACGCGGTCACGCGCCAGACGGGTGTCAAGACGGTCAACACCGTCGGCTATTGCATCGGCGGCACCCTGCTCTCCTGCGCCTTGGCGCACATGGCGGCGCGTGGCGACAAACGCGTGGCCTCGGCGACGTTCTTCGCCGCCCAGCAGGACTTTTCCGAAGCCGGGGATCTACTGATCTTCGCCAATGAGGACTGGCTCGAGGATCTCGAACAGAAGATGGACGCCAGCGGCGGTGTGCTCGCCGGCCAGACCATGGCCGATACCTTCAATGCGCTCAGAGCCAACGATCTGATCTGGTCGTTTTTTGTCAGCAACTATTTGATGGGCAAGGAACCCAAGCCCTTCGATCTTCTATTCTGGAATTCCGATCAGACGCGCATGCCCAAGACGCTGCATCTCTTTTACCTGCGCCGTTTCTATCAAGAAAACGCTTTGGCGCTCGGTAATCTCGACCTTGCTGGCGAACATCTGGATCTTGGCAGGGTCAAGACCCCGATCTACGTGCAATCGTCGAAGGAGGATCACATCGCGCCGGCCAAATCGGTCTACAAGGGCGCGCGGCTGTTTGGCGGCGAGACCCACTTCACTCTAGCCGGATCCGGTCACATCGCTGGGGTGATCAACGCCCCGGCGGCCAACAAATACATGCACTGGACCAACGACGCGCTGCCCCCGACTCTGGATGAATGGATGGCCGGGGCGGAACAGCACCCCGGATCGTGGTGGCCGCACTGGGCGGCTTGGCTCGGACCCAGATCCGGTAAGCAGATCCCCGCCCGCGATCCCGCCAAAGGCCCGCTGAAACCGATCGAAGACGCCCCTGGCGGCTTCGTGAAGGTCCGATCCTAAAGAGGCGCGCTAGGTCGCCATGAACTTCAGCGCCACGCCATCGTTGCAATAGCGCAGGCCCGTGGGCTTAGGCCCATCGTTGAACACGTGCCCTTGGTGGCCGAGGCAGCGGGCGCAATGATATTCGGTCCGCTCGGCGATCAGCAGGAAATCGTTCTTCTTGGCGAGCGCGCCGGGGATCGCCGTGTAGAAACTCGGCCAGCCGGTGCCGGACTCGAATTTCCACTGGGATTTGAACAGCGGCAGGCCGCAGCCCAGGCACACGAACGTCCCTGGCCGGTGTTCCTTGAGCAGCGGGCTTGTCCACGGCGCCTCGGTGCCGTCATGGCGCAACACGGTGTAGGACGCCGGCGGCAGGCGGTGCTTCCAATCCGCGTCGTTCAGTTTGCGCCACGGCGAGGCGGCGAACGGATCGGCCGCGGCCAGGGCTGAAAGCGGGGCCACAGCGGCGAGAAGGGCCGCGCCAGCCAGCAGCCGGCGCCGCGCGATCGGTTGATCGAGATGGGTCATGACCCTTCATACGCATGGCGGAGCCAACGGGTTACCTCCGCTGTTCACACATCCGTGATCAGCCCGGCGGTTTCGACGACGCCCAGCATCAGATTGAGGTTCTGCACCGCCGCCCCGGCCGCACCCTTGCCGAGATTGTCGAGGATCGCGACCAGCCGGGCGTGGCCCAGTTCGTCGGAGCCGAAGGCATAGAGGCGCATCTGGTTGGTCCCGTTCACAGCCTGCGGATCGATCGATTGGGCCTTTGGCGCGACGACCTCCACGAACGGCTCGTCCCGATAGGCCCGCGTCAGGGCGTCGCGAACATCGGCGAGCTTGGGCGCGCCCGGAATGGCGTAGAGCGGCAGGGGAACTTCAACGCTCATGCCGCTATGGAAACGGCCCACGGCAGGCGCGAACAGCGGCGCGTGGTCGAGGCCCGCATGCAGCCGCATCTCCGGGGTATGTTTGTGCTCCAGGTTCAGGGCGTAGGCGCGGAACGGCGCATGCGTAAAGCCGGGGCTGCTCTCGTCCTCGAACTCGGCGATCATCGCCCGGCCGCCGCCGGAATAGCCGGAAACCGCATTGGCGCTCACCGGCCAGTCGCGCGGCAGGATACCGGCGGCGGTGAGCGGTCTCACCAAAGCGATGAAGCCGGTGGCGTAGCAGCCGGGGTTTGAGACCCGCCGCGCATCGCCGATCGCCTGACGCTGCCCAGGGGCCATCTCCGGGAAACCATAGACCCAGCCCGGCGCCACGCGATGGGCGGTGGAGGCGTCGAGCACGCGGGTGGCTGGATTGTCGATCAGGGCGACGGCTGCCCGCGCCGCGGCGTCCGGCAGACAGAGGATGACGACATCCGCTTCATTCAGCAGCGCGCGCCGCGCCCTGGGGTCTTTGCGTAGCCGCGGTTCGATCGACATAAGTTCAAGATCATCGCGCGCGGCCAGGCGCTCGCGGATTCTGAGGCCGGTCGTCCCCGCCTCGCCATCAATGAAAACTTTCGCCGACATGGCGGCCTCGAATATCCTTGCAAAGAAAAGGGCGCTCCAGCCTTGGCCGAAGCGCCCCAACCGATCGATTGGCAGGGTTCGCGCTTCAGCGCTTGGAGAACTGGAAGCTGCGGCGGGCCTTGGCCTTGCCATACTTCTTACGCTCGACGACGCGGCTGTCCCGGGTCAGGAAGCCGTGCGGCTTGAGCAAGGCGCGCAGGCCGGGCTCGTAATAGGTCAAGGCCTTGGAGATGCCGTGACGCACGGCGCCGGCCTGACCGGATAGGCCCGATCCCAAAACCGTGGCGACCACGTCGAACTGGCCCAGGCGGTCGGACACCTGCAAAGGCTGAGCGATCATCATCCGCAGCACCGGCCTGGCGAAATAGGTCTCCTGGTCGCGGCCGTTGATGGTGATCACGCCCTTGCCGGGCTTGATCCACACCCGGGCGACGGCGTTCTTGCGCTTGCCGGTGGCGTAGGCGCGGCCGTCCTTGTCGATCTTCGGTTCCGGGGCCGCGGCGGGGGGATTGCTGGCCAGGCTCTGCAGAGCTTCGAGGCCGTGGGTGTCGGTCATGGTCGTCAGCTCCGGGCGTTCTTGGCGTTCAGGTGGACGAAATCGATCGCCTGCGGATTTTGCGCCTCATGCGGATGTTCGCCGTTCTTGTAGATTCGCAGATGGGTAAGTTGTTTGCGCGCCAGCGGACTTTCCTTGGGCAGCATCCGTTCCACCGCTTTTTCGAGAATGCGCTCGGGGAAGCGACCGCCCAGGATCGCTCCAGCGGTGCGTTGCTTGATCCCGCCGGGGTGGCCGGTATGCCAATAGTAGAGCTTTTTCTCCAGCTTGCGGCCGGTGAACTTCACGCGCTCGGCGTTGATCACCACGACATGGTCGCCGCAATCGATGTGCGGGCTGTAGTCGGCGCGATGCTTGCCGCGAAGACGAAGCGCGATGAACGACGCGAGGCGGCCGACGACGGCATTCTCGGCGTCGATCAGGATCCAGTTCTTCTCGACCTCGCTGACGGGCGTATGCCGGGTAGTGTGTGTGGTCATCGCTCTGGCGTCCCGTTGGGCGCCCTGGCGCCGGATTGTGGCGGCGCGGTTACAGGCTCGGCGCCCGCGTGTCAATCCAACCGGATGCCGACTTATGGTACAAACATGAGTTAAAACAACAAAATACCTGATATGGTATTATAATACCTGTTCGAGTCTGCGAGCACGCCAGGCCAGCGCCGCCGCTAGCGTCAACAGGGTGACGGCCGTGAATTGATGCGCCATCGCCAGCGGCAGGGGGACGGTGAGCAGCAAGGCGCTGACGCCCAGGCCGACTTGGACGAGAAGCAGTCCGCCGATGATCAGGACTAGTGGACGAAGGGCGTCGGCGTCTCGGCGAAACGGCGCGACCGCCATCGCCGCGCCCGCGATCAGCAGTCCATAGGCGCCCAGACGGTGATTGAACTGAACCGCCGCGGCCCCGTGCGCCAGGGTGGCCCAAAGCGATCCCCGCCAGTAGTCGGACGGAACCAGGCGGCCGGCCATCAAGGGCCAATCGGCATCGACAAGTCCCGCGTGGTTGCCCGCGACCAGGGCGCCCAACAAGCACTGGCCATAGACTGCCGCCAGAAAGAGGCCGCTTGCCCACACCCAACCGTTTCGGCCATGCCGCCCCGTCCGACCTGGCCCGAACCACGCCTCCAGCGCCGTCCAGATGATGGCCGCCAACAGCAGCAACGCCAGGCCCAGATGTGTCGCCAGCCTTTCCGGAGCCACGGACGTGCGTTGCTCCAGGCCGCTCTTCACCATCCACCAACCGACCCCGCCCTGCGCGGCGCCCAGGACAAACAGAATGACGCATGGCCAGATCAGCCGTCGCGGCAGGCGTTTCAGGGCCACAAGGGCCACGAACGGGACGAAGAAAACGAGGCCCAGAAGGCGGCCGAGCAGCCGATGTCCCCACTCCCACCAGAAGATCGAGCGGAACTCCGCCAGGCTCATGCCGGCGTTGATCAATCTGTACTGTGGCGTGGCCCGGTAGAGGGAGAACATCCGCTCCCAGTCGGCGTGGGTCAGCGGCGGAATGACTCCGCTGACCGGTTTCCATTGCGTAATCGAAAGGCCCGAGCCGGTGACCCGTGTCGCCCCGCCGACCACCACCATGGCCACGATCACCGCCGCGACCAGGCCTAGCCAGATCGCCGTCGCCCGCGACCGATCGTCAGACTGCCACGCTCTCATCGATGGTCCGGCGGCTCGGCGAGCCCTCTGCAGCATCCTTCCCCCATGCCGCCGCGAAACAGGGCGGTTTGGTCGGAGCGACAGGATTCGAACCTGCGACCCCTTGACCCCCAGTCAAGTGCGCTACCAGGCTGCGCCACGCTCCGATGGTGGGAAGGCCGGCCCTTATATGGGGGGCGCCGCGATGCGGCAATGACTAATCAGGCTGCGCCAAGCAGGGCGTCCAACCGGGCCTTGGCGGCTTCCAGATCTGCCAGGGCCGCTTGCAATCGCCGGGTTGTCTGCGCTGACCGCGGAGACGGCGCGCCGGTCGTCGCCGGTGGGCCGTCAGGCACCCGGTCTTCGCCCGTGAAGCGATCGAGACCGCTCTCGCGATAGAGCTTCTGGACGCCTTTGATCGTATAGCCTTCCTGGTGCAGCAGACGACGCACGGCGGCCAGCAAAATGATGTCGGAGGGCCGATAGAAACGGCGACCGCCAGCGCGCTTCATAGGCTTGATGAAGGTGAATTTCGTTTCCCAGAAGCGCAGGACGTGCTGAGCGACGCCCAATTCGTCCGCCGCCTCGGATATGGTTCGGAACGCCAGGGCGCCCTTTGCCAAACGCCGTTTCCTAGCTGGACAAGGCGCGATCGATTCGCGCCTTGATCACTTGCGAGGCGCGAAAGCCGATCACCCGCCGGGGGTTGATGGTGGCCGCCTCGCCCGACTTGGGATTGCGTCCCATCCGCTGGCGCTTTGAACGCACCTGAAAGACGCCAAAGCCGGAAAGCTTGACGGTTTCGCCGCGCGCCATCGCCGCCGCCACGAGCTCAAGCGTTCGCTCCACCATGGCTGAACAATCCTGTCGGGTCAGACCGACCTCATTGTGCAGGGCTTCGGTCAGATCCGCGCGTGTAACTGTACGACCGGCCATCGAGCGCCTCCGGGACAATCCCGTTTGCATGTGCGCCAATCATCATTGAAGTCAATGGTTTTGCGCGCCAGATTGCGCTTCTTGGCTAGCTCGCCGCTACAGGC
>DATCEL010000243.1:0-2048 GCA_036510115.1 Caulobacteraceae bacterium | reverse complement strand
TCCCCCCACGCCAGGCACACCATGGCCAAGGCCATCACGCCCAGGCCGTAGACGCGCCAGCCGAAGGCCAGCGTTGGCTTTTCCGCGGTCATGACGTTTCCACGTCTCCAAGCGAGTCTTCGACGTCGATCAATCTAGCATGGCCGATTGCTCGTGACCGCATTCCGCCTTTGGGTCATGAGCGCGTAGTCTCTGTAGACTAGCCGAGCTCAGGCCGCGCCGGATGATCGATGACGATCACTCTGCCCTTGGTCAGCGCCCTGACAAAGTGCCGTGCGTTGGCGGGAACGACGGCGACGCGCCCGGGTCGCGCGGCGTAGGCGACATCATCGATGACGATCTCGAGTTCACCTTCGATGACTTCATAGACCTCCTCCTCGGGATGGAGGTGCTCGTGGATCGTGGCGCCCGGGTCGAACTCATAGTGGGCGAAGGTCATGGTGGCTGAATGAAAATAGCGTCCGCGCCATCCGGGCAACCGCTCGATGACCTTGAGCGAGGCGATTTCGACGATAGGCATGGCGGTTCTCCCTTGCGCCTCCAGCGGAGCGACTCACGATCGGCATACCGCCGCTCCGCGCGCAAAGGCCACGTCCGCAATTGCGCTCCGCGGCGGACATCAAGACCTCATCGCCGGCGCGGACGTCCTTGCCGCGCCACACGGTCTTCCAATCGAACTTGAGCCAGTCGGCGCCATCCGGCCGCGACACCGCCTTCACGACAGCCGCGCGGACAGCTTGCACTATCATGCCGATCGCGTCGCGAGAATTGAAGCGGACGCAAGCGCTTTGTCCGGTCTGCGGCAACAGGCGCCGGCATCGGCTTTCGCGCTCTCCCGCCCTGCCGCTTGGCAAGGCGGCTCATGCCCGCTATGCACCCTCTCGCGGGCTCAAACGGCTTAAGGCGCGGCGAAGCGACGAGAAAAGCGGCGCGCGGACGGCGGCGTTTCAGTCCACTATTGGAGAGACGATCGAGCCGTCGCGGAGCGACGCCCTGGTCCAGATTAGGCCGCGAGGGACATGAATTTCAGGATTGCGGGGATTTCGCGGCTGACGGCCGGGGCCGGCGCCGCTCTCGCGGGCGTGGCAGCGGCGAGCGGCGTTCTGGCCGACATACTCGGCCAGCCGGTCGACAAGGGCATCGACATGCAGGGCGCGGCCTCGCATATCCGCGCCGAACAGATCTGGTTCCATAACGATCTTCTCTCGCCGATCATCATCGGCATCGCCGCCTTGGTCCTGGGCCTGCTGGTGACCATCGTCATTCGCTTCAACAAGCGGGCCAATCCCGAGCCGGCGCGGTTCAGCCACAACACCCCGATCGAGATTCTGTGGACCGTGGTTCCGGTCCTGATCCTGATGTTCATCGCCATCTTCTCGTTCCGCCTGCTCTTCGAAGAGCACGACATGCCGTCGCCCTACATGACCGTGAAGGTCACCGGCCGGCAGTGGAACTGGGACTATGAACTGCCGGACCAGAAGGTCGGCGCCTACACCTCGACGCCGATGACCGAGGCTGACGCCAAAGCCCAGAATCTGCCCTATCTCCTGGAGACCAACGCCCCCCTGGTTGTGCCGGTGAACCAGGTGGTGCGGGTGGACGTCACCGCCGAGGACGTCATCCACTCGTGGTCGGTGCCCGCCTTCGGGATCAAGATCGACGCGGTGCCGGGGCGCCTCAACCAGACCTGGTTCAAGGCCGACCGCACGGGCGTCTTCTACGGCCAGTGCTCACAGCTCTGCGGGGCCAACCACTCCTACATGCCGATCGAGGTGAAGGTGGTCAGCCAGCCTGATTTCGACGCCTGGGTGGCCAGCAAGCAGCCCAAGCCCGCCGCCGCCGTGGCCTCCGCCGCGACCTCCGCCCCCACCACCGCCCCGACACCCGCCCCGACCTCCGCGCGTTAGTTCGAGGGAGCCTTTAGGAAGACCATGGCCGACGTCACCCACGAACGAGTTGCTCACGCCGACACCGAGGCCCACGGCTACGGCGGCCATTCGGGCGCGCCCGGGTTTTTCACCCGCTGGTTCCTGTCCACCAACCACAAG
>DATCEL010000242.1:0-3893 GCA_036510115.1 Caulobacteraceae bacterium | reverse complement strand
GACACACCGCGAGGCGGTGCTTGATCCCGATTTGCAGATCATCGATCCGCACCACCATCTGTGGGACCGGCTCTCGCTCATGCGTGGCGAGCGACCGCCGCCTCGGCATGGCTTTGAGACGGTGATCGAGCGCGTCCCGCGCTACCTGCTGGACGAGCTGCTCGCCGACATGAAGAGCGGTCATAAGGTCATCGCCACGGTCTATATGGAGTGCGGGGCCATGTATCGGCAGGATGGCCCGCCCGCCCTGCGGCCGGTCGGGGAGACCGAGTTCGTCAACGGGGTCGCGGCGATGAGCGCCAGCGGCGTCTATGGCGAGGTTCGCGCCTGCGCCGGCATTGTCGGCCACGCCGATCTCAAGCTGGGCGCTGCCGTGCGCGAGGTGTTGGAAGCCCACATCGCCGCCGGTGGCGGGCGCTTTCGCGGCATCCGGCAGAGCGCGTCGTGGGACGCCGACGTCAATGTGCTGGGGCCTCTGGCGTCACGCAACCATGCCGGACTTTACGGGCGGGCCGACTTCCGCGCCGGCTTCGCCGAGCTGGCGCCGCTGAACCTCTCCTTCGACGCCTGGATGCTCGAGCCGCAGCTTCCCGAACTCATTTCCCTGGCGGGCGCTTTCCCGGAGACTTCGATCGTCCTCGATCACGTGGGAACCCCCCTCGGCGTCGCCAGCTACGCCGGCCGGCGCGAGGAGCGCTTCGCTCTCTGGCGTGACAACATCCGCGCGCTCGCCGCCCACGCCAATGTCTCGGTGAAGGTCGGCGGCCTGGCCATGCCGTTTCCGGGGTTCGCCTCGTTTCTCTCCGAGCCCTCGGCCCCGGCCAAAGCCCTCGCCGAGGAATGGCGACCCTATGTCGAGACCTGCATCGAGGCTTTCGGCGTCACCCGTTGCATGTTCGAAAGCAATTTTCCGGTGGACATCGGCAGCTGCGATTACGCCACTCTGTGGAACGCTTTCAAGCTCATCGCCCAGTACTATTCGGCTGACGAAAAGACGTATCTTTTCAGCGACACCGCCCGCCGCGTCTATCGCTTGGATGTGTAGGAGAGCCCATGCTCTATGAGGAACTGAAGAAGGCCTGGGGCGAACTGACCGCGCCCGGGGCGCCGTTCGAGACTGTCCCGATCGAGGTCCGGGGCGTTCCCTGCCTCACCTACAAGAACGCGCCGCCGAACGTCGGCGCCCTGTGGCTTTCGACCGCCGCCTACGGGGAGCGCGACTATCTGGTCTATGAGGACGAGCGCCTGACCTACGCCGAGGCCCACGCCAAGGTGAAAGCGATCGAAAGCTGGCTCACCGGTCAGGGCGTGATGAGCGGCGACCGGGTCGCCATCGCCATGCGCAACTATCCGGAGTGGATGCTGATCTACTGGGCCTGCGTGTCCATGGGCGTGGCGGCCGTGGGCTTGAACGCCTGGTGGGTGGCCGAGGAACTGGCCTACGCCCTCGCCGACTCCGCGCCCAAGGTCCTGTTCGCCGACGCCGAGCGCCTGGCGCGGGTCGCCGAGCGGCCGGGCATGGCGGCCGCCCTGACGGTCGTGGGCGTGCGCGCGGCGCCGTCGCCTGGGGTGGCGCCGTGGGCGGAGGTTATCGCCCATCAGGGCGCGCTTTCGCAGCTGGCGGTGGATCCCGACGCCGACGCCTGCATCTTCTATACCTCCGGCACGACCGGCAAGCCGAAGGGGGCGCAGCTCACCCATCGCGGCTGCATCGGCAACCTGTTCAGCATGATGTTCGCCAGCCAAGTCCAGGCCCTCGCCTTGTCGCGCGAATTGGGCGTTCCGATCGACCCAGCCGCCCCGCCGCCGATCCCGGCGGCGCTCCTGACCACCCCGTTATTTCACGTCACCGCCAACAATTGCGGCGCCTACGGCGTGACAGCGGCCGGCGGCAAAATGGTGCTGATGTACCGCTGGGAGGCCGGTGAAGCGCTGCGCCTGATCGAGAAGGAAAAGGTCAGCGTGATGAGCGGCGTGCCGGTGATGGCGCGAGAAATCATCAACCACCCAGACTTCGCTACGCGCGACCTCTCCAGCCTGCTAGCCCTCGCCGGCGGCGGGGCGCAGGTGCCGCCCGACCTGGTCGGCAAGATCGACGCAGCGGTGGGCGACGCCAGGCCCGGCACCGGCTACGGCCTCACCGAGACTTGCGGCATCATCACCTCGGTCTCGGCCGATTTCTTTGTCGGCAAGCCCGAGAGCGCGGGACCGATCATGCCCGACTTCGAGTTCAAGTGCGTCGATGACGCCGGCCGGGCGGTCGCCGATGGCGAGGTCGGCGAACTTTGGGTTCGCGGCGCCCAGGTGATCAAGGGCTATCTGAACCGGCCAGAAGCCACCGCCGAGGCCATCACCGACGGCTGGTTCCACACCGGCGACATCGCTCGCATCGACGGCGACGGCTTCCTGTTCATCGTCGACCGGAAGAAGGACATGGTCCTGCGCGGCGGCGAGAACATCTACTGCGCGGAGGTGGAGGCGGCGGTCTACCGTCATCCGGCCGTGGCCGAGTGCAGCGCCTTCGGCGTCGCCGACGAACGGCTCGGCGAAGAGGTCGGCCTGGCGGTGGTTTCGCGTCCCGGCGACAGCCTCAGCGCGGAAGCTCTGCGCGCCCATCTGAGCGAGGTCACGGCCCGCCACAAGATCCCCCGCTACATCTGGATCCTCTCAGAACCTTTGCCGCGCAACGCCAGCGGCAAGTTCCTGAGGCGCGAGCTGCGCGATCGCCTCTCTCTCACTGAGGCGGCCTAGAGCAAACCGCGTTCAGATGGAAACATCTGAACGCGGATAATTTGCTCTAGACTCAAAAGTGTAGAGCCCGATTCAACGCTCGCATCTGTTCCGTGCAAACGCATCGGGCTCTAGGCGAAGAGGTCGGCAAGCTCTTTCAGCCACGCCTGCGCGAGCGGCTGGTTCGCCTCCGCCGTCACCCCATGGCGGACGATGACGAGGTCGCGATCGGGGCAAATGACGATGTATTGGCCCTCATAGCCGTTGGCCGAGAATGTGCCCGGCCCGGCCAGTCCCAGCCACCAATGAGCGCCGTAGGGACCGTCGATGCAATCCGGCTGCTGAAAGGTCGGCGTGCGGGCGTAGTCGACCCAACCCTCTGGCAGAAGGCGCGCCCCATCCCACATCCCGTCCCGTAGATAGAGAAGGCCGAAGCGGGCGAAGTCGCGCGCGGTGGCGAAACAGAACGACGAGCCGATGAAAGTCCCGGCTTGGTCAGACCTCGGCGTGGCGCTGGTCATGCCCAACGGGTCGAACAACCGCGCGCGCATGAACGCCTCGAACTTCGCACCGCCGCCGCCAGCGGCGTGCGCCAGACAGCGACTGACGATATTCGTCGTCCCGCTCGAATAGGCGAAGAAGGCGCCGGGCGGATGGGCGAGCGGGAAGCCCGCGGCGAAGGCGGCGACGTCGGCGTCGCCCTTGCCGAACAGCATCTCGATGACGTCCGACGGCTCGCCCGGAACATAGGCCTCGGTGAACTTCAGGCCGCTCGACATCCGCAGGAGCTGATCGAGGGTGATCGCCGCGCGCGGATCGCCGGCCTCGCGCCACTCCGGGACATCGGCCGGGGCGAATATGTCTAGACAAAAGTCGCCGACCAGAATTCCGGTCAGGGCGTGGGTGAGGCTCTTGGCCACCGACCAGGATCGGCAAGTATCCTCCGCCGCGCGGCCGGGGCCGTAGCGTTCCAGGATCAGCCGGCCGCCCTGGATGACAACCACGGCCCAGGTCTCGCCGAGCTCCGCGCCCAGGCTGAAGCCATGATCGACGAAAGCCGAGACCTCGGCCGGAACCGGTCCTTTCGGCCAATCCTTAGTCGGCCATGGGGTCGAGGCCGGCTGTGGCGGCAAAGGCGGAAGCGGCATCAGGCGAGGTCCCTT
>DATCEL010000241.1:0-18245 GCA_036510115.1 Caulobacteraceae bacterium | reverse complement strand
GAAACCATCGAGACGCTGTCGCTGGTCACCACCAGGCGGTCGGACGCGGCCAATATGGCGCGGTAGGGATTGTCGCCCTCGCGATCCCACAGGAACACCCGCGGGTCGTCTCCGAACGCGGTCTTAAGCTGGGCGAGGGTGGCGGCGGGCGTGCGCCGGGACGGGGTGATGGCGAGGGCGCCGCCCGTCCCCGCCCTCACCCGCCGCAAACCTTCCACCAGGCGCGCGCCGTCAGCTAAGGTGAAGGCCCGACCGCGCAGGTCGCCGCCGATGGCGACTCCCGTCAGCGGCCGACCAAGCGGCGCCAGCCGGTCAGCCCAAGCCTTGGCCGCCGTCTCGAGTTTGGCCGGCGTGAGATCGTGCAGGGCGGTGGTCACCTTGATGACGTTGCCGCCGGCGGCGATGGCGTCGTGCGCCATGGCCACAATGAGATCGAACGCGTCGGCGTCCCGGCGCGGATCCTGGACGTGGACGGCGAACGAGCTTCCGCCGCTGGCTTTGCGCGCGGCCAGAGCCCAGCGCGCCGACCGACGGCCGCAACTAACGATCACTGTCGGCCATGGCGGCGTGGGCTTCGGGCCGCTCCATGGCCAGGAGCCGACCGTCAATTCCGCGACCGCATCGGCGACCGCCTCGGCAAGGCCGCGCGCCTGGGTGCGCATGCCCATCTCGCCGGTGGTGACGGCCCAGGCGCTGGTGCTCATGCCGGTGAAGTTCCCACGTGCGCGCCGGTCAACGCCAGCGCCTCGTCATTTTCAGCAAGCGTGACCTGTGTTTAATTGGCTCGCGGGGCGCTCGGCAATGGCCTGGGCGCCGATCGGGGGAGGGGATTGTGGCGCAGACTCGGACAGGAAAATCGGGCCTGGTTATCGGCGTGATCGGTGTGGCGTTCGCCGTCTTCATGGTCGTGTTCTTTAATTCCGGGGCCGCCAAGGGTTGGCTGTTCGCCAGCTCATGGGATGGCAAATCGCCGCTCACCTGCGGCGGATCGCAACAGATGACCATTCGCAACAAACACATAAAGATGGATACCGGACCGGTGTTCGACGTGGGCGGCGACTGCAAGCTCAACATCATCGACAGCGACATCACCGCGCCGACGGTGCTCGACGCCGGCGGACATGCGCATGTGACTTTCGAGGGCGGCTCAATGACGGCGGGTGACAAGGCGATCACGGGCGGCGGAGACGCCCGGGTGGAGATTCATGGAACCAAGATCGTCGGCGCGATCGACAAGGGCGGATCGATGCGGATCACCGGCCTGCCTGAGTTCGACAAACAACAGGCGGCTGAAGACGCCGACAAGGCGTTGAACGACAAGTGGGGAAAGTCGGCGTGCGCCGGAATCGTCGAGTGTTACCGGAACGCGCATTTCGTCGGCCAGGCCGGCGCGCGGGTGATTGGCGAGCTCGACGCCAGCGGCCGGGTGAGCGCCGTGACGATCACCGGAACTCCCGGCCCCCAGCGCGACTGCCTCGACCAAGTCATGAAAGCGAAAGCCGTGGCCGTCTATGACGGTGGCAAGGGCCGGCTCGTCTGCGAGTTCGCGGGAACCTGGGCGGCCGGCAACGAGGACCTTACCATCGGCGGAACATTCCAGCGCTGACACGCACCTGGTGGGCTGGCGTTCCTTCGACGGCGCCGGCTGCAGGATTCGAACCCGCGACCTTCGCTTTACAAAAGCGCTGCTCTACCAACTGAGCTAAGCCGGCCGTCGTCGGGCTTATGCCGCAACGGCGACCGCCGTGGCAACGAGACTCGCGCAAGGCTTAGACCGCGGCCCGAATATGAAAAGGCCGCCTCGCGGCGGCCCTTCCGTCAGTTTGAATAATCGGCGCCTTCAGGCGGCGGCGAGTTTCCGGCGGGATCGCGCCATGGCGCCCAGACCCGCAAAGCCGAGAATCATCAGACCCCAGGTCGCCGGCTCAGGCGTACCGCTGGTCACACTCACATTGCCGATCACGGGTCCGTAGGGCGAGCCGGTAAGATCCGCGCTGTCGAACGTAAGGGTGGTGTTCCCGGTGGTCGTAAAATAGAGCGTTTCCAGCACATACTCCATGTTGCTGTGGGTATTGGAGCCGGTGAGGAAGGTGAAGGCATGGTCCGTGACGTTGCCGATGCTGACATCGACCGTCTTCAGCGGGATGCCGCCGTCCGGGTTGCCGGAAAGGTCAAAGGTGAGCGTATAGCTGCCCGCGGCGAGCGTCAGGCTTTGGGTCAGGCCGCCAGGATTGGCGCCGTCCAGATCGACGCTGCCCGTGCCTGTCGGTGACTGCCAATAGCCGCCGATCAGATCGACGCTGTCTCCCGTCACCGTCCACGGTCCCATCGTCGAACCACCGGCGTATTCGATGTAAGACGGTCCGCCAGACGGGCTGCTGAAGTCACCGTCGCTGACGAAGTTTGCGCTCGCGCTGGTGGCGGCGAGGAGGGCGCCGGCGGTCATCAGAGCGGTGGTCAAGGTCTTCATAGAGCCCTCCAAAATTCAGATCTTAGCGCGGGTAGTCTGTAAGAAACGAAAATGAACGCGACCTGAACAGGGAGAACCAAACCCTGAATGTCGCCGCATTCCTGCCAGAAATCGGACAGCCGCGCAACACCGATATGGGCAGCAATACGTTCGACGCGAGCTTCGGTTCCCGGGCGCCGGCGGAAAATTGAAGGTGGCGCAGGGGATCATGGCTGTGCGAATCGGCGCCTGTCGCCTTATGATCTAGCCGCGTGTAAGAGCGCTGGAGCCACGGCCCCAACCTTGGAAGCTAAGTTCATGGCGCGTACAACGACAGTCCGTAGAAAATCCTTGCCCGAGGCCACCGGAGTTGCGGCGCCGGCGCCCGTTTCGGCGCGGGCTGGGCTGATCTTCGCCGTAACCCGCTCGCGCGGGGCGGCCTGGGATCCGGAGTTGTCGCTTCAGCAACAGGTGGGGTGGTCCGAACATGCTCAGTTCATGAACCAGCTTGAGGCGTCCGGCTTTGTGATCCTGGGCGGCCCGCTCGAAGACACACCCTATACGATGCTCGCCGTTCGCGCTGAAAACGTCATGGATGTGAGATCGCGGCTCTCAGCCGATCCGTGGGAGGCGAGCCGCACGCTCGAAACGACGCGCATCACTGCCTGGACCCTGGCGCTCGGCGCCGGCAGGATTTGAGGCGCGGGCGACAACAACCCACGCCGCAACGGCGACAATCTGGCCATCGCCGGTGAGCCTTGCGGGAACAATAGCTTCTCGATGACCGTTCCCAAGGCGCCGTGATCTCACGGTCAGGCTTATATGGCCGCGTTCAGCAATGGTTCACGCTACAAGCCATAGTCAGACGATGTCAGATCGGCAGCAAAGGAACTTCCTCAATGTCCACCAGGCGACTTGCGACGACCGGCATGGTCCTTGCCTCGATTTCCGCCGTGGCGCTTCTGGCCGACGCCGTTGGCGCGTCCGCCCAGCCCGCGCCCGGTTATGACCAAGGACCGCCGCCACCGAGCTACGATCAAGGCCCTCCTCAGGGCTATGACCAGGGGGGGCCGCCTCCCGGCGACGACTCAGGGCCGCCCCAGGGCCAGTACGCTCCGCCGCCGCCAGGGGCGAACGGCGCCTATGATTCCCGCTCGCAGCAATACGACCAGGACTACGCGCGGCGATATTCGTCGTGGGCGGCGCAATACTGCGTCGACCGGCGCAACAACAACACCGCCGCCGGCGCGATTATCGGCGGCGTTTTGGGCTCGATCATCGGCTCCGGCGTCGCCGGGCGTGGCGAGCACTTCGGCGGCGCTGTCGTCGGCGGCGCGGTGGGCGCCACGGCGGGCGCTGCCATCGGCTCGAGTTCGAGCAACACCTACGGTTGTCCGAACGGCTATGTGGTCGCGGCTGGCGCTCCGGCCTTCTACTACGGCGGCCCTGGTCCGGCGGTCTACGCGCCGAGTTGGTACAACCCCTGGGTCTGGGCCGGCGGCCAATGGGGCTATCACCCCTATCGCAGCTGGTACTATCGCCACCCGGGCTATTGGCGCGGTCACCGCCGCTGGCGGTAGATTCGAAGTCTCCGATGCCGAGGGTCGCGGCCTTCGGCATCGGACGCTTGCTAGTTAGTGGGTGGCTCGTCCGACGAGGGGACTGGTTGAGCGTTCCCCTGAGAACTGTCGGTTGAGAAGCGCGGCAGGCGCCAGACGTTGAGCGGCTTGAACCGCCCGTCAGCCCACGCCAGAACCGTGACCACGAATTCGTTTTCCGATCGAACAATTGTGGAAAAACTCGGCGGCGCCCCGCGCGTCCTGACTGAAAGCGTTCCGGCGCCTATCGCATAACATGTCTGGCGTCCGCGGCCGGGAAGGGCGATCGCGAACGGAACATGGACGTGTCCGGTCAGAATCAGATTTACGCCAGCGTCCGCGAGCACCCGCGCCGCCCGGTCGCCTCGGTGAACCCCGCCCGTGACCGGAGCGCCCTGCAGATCGATCAGCGGATGATGGCATGCGAAGACCTTGGTGGTCTCCGCGTCGGCGCCCCAGTCGATCTGCTGGAGATGGCTTATGGTCAAGGCGCCCTTGGCCCAGTTCAAGCGAGGCTGCGCGCCTCTTGCGCTATTGACGGCGCGCACCGCCAAGCCAGGCGCGTTGAATGACGCCGCGCCTGGCTCACCAACATAGCGGCGGTAGCGGTTGAAGGGCGCAAGGCTGCGCAAAGGCAGATTCCAGTAGGGCGTATCGTGATTGCCCGGCGTGACGACAATCGGATGCGGCAAGCGGTCGAGCCACGCGCGCGCCGACCGGAACTCGCGCGGAAGCCCGTTCAGGGTCAAATCTCCCGTGACGACGGTGACCGTCGGCGCGAACTCGGCGACGGCGCCTAGAGCCCCTTCAACGGCGTCTGGCAGCTCGCCTCCGAAATGAATGTCGCTCAGGTGGGCGAGGCGGAACGTCACTTCGCCGCCTCGACCGGTGGCGCCAACACCCTGAAGGCTCGCGGCTTGAATGAGAAATCGACCTGACGGGGCAGGTGTTGGACTTCACCATCAAGAATGCACGGAATTGACCTGGACGATTTTACCGAACCGCGTTGGCAAAGCACGGAGGTGGCGCTCGGATCTCTTCGCCAGTCGCCGATCAGACCATTGAACGCCAGGCGGAACACTTCCTGGGCGTTGTGCACGTCCAGGCCCACTGCTTCCAACCCGACCTCCCGCGAGGTCACGGCCGAAATCACCGGGCTGATCAAGACCAAAGCCTCGGCGCCATGGGTGGTTTTCTCATCCAGCTGGTAGCGAAGCCCACCGCGGAACGCTTGGCGAAAGGCGTAGCGCGCGCGTCGCGCCGCCTGCGCCAGCTGTCCCTTCCTGACGGCTTCGCGCGCATTGCTCCATAGGGCGGGCGTCCCCAGGATCGCGGCGACATAGAAGGGCGCGCCATGCACAAGCCCGCCGCACATCGTGCGCTCGACCCCCTCATCTAGGGTCGCTCGCAGAGCGGCCGGCCAAGCGCGCGTCCCATAGATCGCGCGGGGAAGCATGTTGAGCGTTCCGCCCGGCAAAGGGGCGATCAGAGGTCCGTCGATGCCGCAGAGTTCCGCCGCCAGGCGGTCGGTGCCATCGCCGGCCAATATCACCAGGAGATCCGGTCCCTGATCGATCGCCGAACGAACCGCGGTCGGGATCTCGCTTGGGCCGGGTGACGTCAGCGATAGATCATAGCCATATTCCGCCACGAGCTTGGCGAGGCTCTCGGCCGCGCCGGCCTCGACGCTGCCGGACAGCGGGTTGAGAACGGCGGCGATGCGTTGGATCTTCGGTCGCGCCGGCTCGGAGCGTTGTGTTGGAGATTCCACGCCAAGGGTGTCGCTCATCAGTTCGGACCGATTTTCCGTGCAAGTGAGACGCCCTTGAGCGAACGCCCATTGCACTCGATCGTTCAATGGCTTCGAAGGAACCCAATGCGATCATCCCACGCTCGGTAGGCTGGCCGGGCGTTGACCGCCATTCACGAGGCGCTTCACCATGAGACAACGCCGAAGAGAACGACATCGCACGGGGCGGGTTGGCTGGCTGCGCGCGGCGGTTTTGGGCGCCGACGACGGCATTCTGTCGACGGCCAGTTTGATTCTAGGTGTGGCGGCGGCGCACGGCGGCCGTGGCGCCATCCTCACCGCGGGCGTAGCCGGTCTGGTCGCGGGGGCGATGTCGATGGCCGCGGGCGAGTATGTGTCAGTGCGGTCGCAAGCGGACACGGAGCAGGCGGATCTCGAGCTTGAGCGTTCCGAACTCAAGCGGGACAACAAAGGGGAGCATCGCGAACTGGCCGCCATCTACGTCGGCCGCGGTCTCGATCCGGCTTTGGCCAGGCAAGTCGCCGACCAATTGATGGCGCGTGACGCGCTCGGCGCCCACGCACGGGACGAACTTGGCATCTCCGACACGCTAAAAGCCCGGCCTCTGCAGGCGGCGATGGCCTCGGCGGCGAGCTTTTCCGCCGGCGCCGCTGTGCCGTTGTTGGTGGGCGTCGTCGCCTCCGCGGCGACCCTGTCGCCCCTGGTGGCGGCGACTTCGCTATTGTCGCTCGCGATCCTGGGCGCCGTGGCCGCGCGGGTCGGCGGGGCTAACTTGGCGGTGGGGGCGGTTCGCGTCCTCTTCTGGGGCGCCATCGCCATGGGTGTGACCGCCGGCGTCGGAGCTCTCTTCGGAACCATGGTCTGAGGAGGCTTTGTGGTCACTCCGCCGATTTGAAATCATAGGCGAAGCCGCCATCGTTCACGCCAACGGCGATGGCGCCCACCTCCTCACCGGCCATCTGCCGCTCGAGCAGGCTGATCGATAGTTCGGGCAGCATGGTGTTGGTCAAGATCGCGTCTATGACCCGGCCCCCGGACGCTACCTCGTTGCAGCGGGAAACGATGAGATCGACGACATCTTCGCCAAAGGCGATCTCGATGCCGTGGTTTTCGGCGATGCGTTTCTTGATTCGCCCCAACTGAAGGCGAACGATGCCGGCGAGCATGGCCGGGCTGAGCGGATAGTAGGGCAGCACGATCAAGCGACCGAGGAAGGCCGGCGGAAACACCTTGAGAAGTTCGGGGCGCAGCGCCTGGGCCAAGGCCTCCGGATCGGGCGCGGTATCGGGATCTTCGGACAGGGTGGTGATCAGGTCGGTGCCGACATTCGACGTCACCAGAATGAGGGTATTCTTGAAGTCGATGAAACGCCCCTCGGCGTCGTCCATGTAGCCCTTATCGAACACCTGGAAGAACATCTCATGGACGTCGGGATGAGCCTTCTCCATCTCATCGAGCAGGACCACGGAATAGGGCCGGCGACGCACGGCCTCGGTCAGCACGCCTCCTTGGCCATAGCCCACATAGCCGGCCGGCGCGCCTTTGAGCGTGGAGACCGTATGGGCTTCCTGGAATTCGCTCATGTTGATGACGATCATCGAATCGTCGCCCGAGTAAAGCAGCTCCGCCAGAACGTGACCGGTCTCGGTCTTGCCGACGCCGGACGGTCCGCAGAGCATGAATACGCCGACCGGTTTGTTGGGATTGTCGAGCTTGGCGCGGCTTGTCTTTATGCGTTTTGCGATCTCGTCCATGGCGTGATCCTGGCCGATCACCCGCGCCTTGAGCTGGGTCTCGATGGCGAGAATGGAGGCGATCTCGTCCTTGACCATCCGCCCGATGGGAATGCCCGTCCAATCACCCACGACGGCGGCCACCGCATCGGCGTCGACCACGCCAAACACCATCGGCGTATCGCCCTGGCCGGCCGACATGGCGGTCGCCGCCTCGGAGAGTTTGGCCTTCAGAGGCGCCTCGTCCACCCCGGTCTCGCCCGCATTGGTTCTGGCTTCGACGAGGGCGGCGCGGGCGGCAATCACGGCGTTGAGGGCGGTCTTTTCACCTTCCCACTTGACGACGATCTCCGTGACCTGGGTCTTGGCCTCGACGATCTGCTCCTCGAGTTTCGCCGCGCGGCCAACGCCGCTGTACAGCCCGGCCTCCTCACGACGAGCGATCTCGAGTTCGACCTCCAGCAGCTCCAGACGGCGCTGGCGATCTTCCACCTGAGCGGGCGTGGCGTGCTGGGAGACCGCGACGCGGGCGCAGGCGGTATCGAGCAGGCTAACCGCCTTGTCTGGCAGTTGGCGCGCGGGAATGTAGCGCTGGGACAGCTTCACCGCCGCCTCGAGGGCTTCATCCAGGACCACAACCTGATGGTGTTTCTCCATCATCGGCGCCACTGAGCGGATCATGTTGATGGCGTTGGCGGTCTCCGGTTCGCCGACGTTGACGGTCTGGAATCGGCGGGTGAGGGCGGGATCCTTCTCAAAGTATTGCCGGTATTCGGCCCAGGTGGTGGCGGCGATCGTCCGCAGGCGGCCCCGCGCTAGCGCCGGCTTGAGCAGGTTCGCGGCATCGCCCGTGCCAGCCGAACCACCAGCGCCGATCAAGGTGTGCGCCTCGTCGATAAACAGAATGATCGGCTTGGATGAGGATTCCACCTCGTCGATCACCGAGCGGAGGCGCTTTTCAAATTCGCCCTTCACCGAGGCGCCGGCCTGAAGCAGGCCGATGTCGAGCGCCCGCAGAGTCACGCCCTGGAGCGATGGCGGCACATCGCCGTCGACAATCCGCCGGGCGAAGCCTTCGACCACCGCCGTCTTGCCCACACCGGCCTCGCCGGTGAGGATCGGGTTGTTTTGGCGACGGCGCAGCAAGATGTCGATGACCTGACGGATCTCCGCGTCGCGGCCGACAATCTTGTCGATCTCCCCCTTGCGGGCCCTCTCGGTGAGATCGATGGAGAACTGCGCCAAGGCGTCGCCGGCGGCGGCCGGGCCGCCACCGCCGTCGGGCGTGAGCATTGGCGAACCCGCCTCGCTCGTTCCGGTCTCCGAAGAGCTGGAGCAGATCTTCTCGAATTCGTCGCCCAGCTTGTCGGCCTGGATTTTGCGCCACTCCAGAGACATCGACTGCAGGGCGTTCTTCAGCGTCGGCGTCTTCAACATGCCGTAGATAAGGTGACCTGTTCTCACGCGCCCGGCCGAGAACATCAACGATGCGTAGAGCCAGCCCTTCTCGATCGCTTCCTCGATCTGGGGTGAAAAATCGGAGATCGACGTCGCCCCGCGCGGCAGGGCGTCCAGAGCGGCGATGATATCTCTGGCCAGACGGGCGTCATCGATCTGAAAGGCGGTGCGGATGGCGGCCAGGTCGTTGTTGGCGTCCTGAAGCAGGATATGGATCCAGTGGACGAGCTCGACGTACGGATTGCCGCGCATCTTGCAAAAGCCGGTGGCCGTTTCGACAGCCTTTAAGGCGGTGGCGTCCAGACGCCCGAACAGGGCGGAGCGACTGATCTCGGTCATGCTGTCACCTTATCCCGGCGCGAGCGGGCGAGGCGCCGCGACTCACGATCCAAATGTGCGTCCGAGCGGATCCCGCCAGTCTTGTCGGGCGACATCCAGCTGGTCCATCCAAGACGGCCACGGCCGTCCAGTCGAATGGCGCGCGCCTCCGCCTCGTCCAACTCAAGGGCCAGATCCCACTCCAGATGCGAGGGGCTGAGCGCGTCGAGCGCCTCGGCGGCCACCTTGAAGCGCAATCCGGTGGGCAGGAAATCCTCGAAATCACGCATCGAGCTCGCCCGGACGACCACGCGGAAGGCGTCGGTCACGCCATGCACCTTGGCCCCGATCACCGTATCGACGCCCAAGGTGGCGAAGTCTCGCCCAAGCCGCGTGCGGTCGGCGATCTCGATCTGCCGCCAGCGCGGTTGAAATTCCAGCAGCTTGACCTTGGTGCGCAGCAAATCGCTGAGCGCGTCCTGGATCGCCGCGGGGCTGCGTTTGGAGGCGAACACGCCCGCATAACGCAGCCGCGCACGGGCAGGCAGCACCGAGTTCGATTTCACCCCTTCTCCGGCCCCCGACAGAGCGGCCAGGTATCTGGCGAAGCCGTCGTCATCGGGCCGGTCGGCGTGTGCGGGCGGGTGTGAATCCGCCCAGGCTCGATAGAAGAACTGGAGCATCCGGCCCGCGATGAGGTCGAGAAAGCGCCCGAACGGCCGCTTTGGGGCGTAGCGCCGCTCATAGGCGGCGAATTCGGTCAGGTGCAGGGGCAGCGGACCCATGGGGCCAGTCAGCCCCAGCCAATAGCCACTGACGATGGCGCGCTCGCCGTCGAACTCCACCTTGTCGAGGGTGGAGGATGGGAAGGCCATCAACGGCGTTTGACGCAAATCGACGATATTTTCGTGCGGCATGCGCGCGACGCCGATGCGAGGCAGGTGAGGCGCGCGCGCTTCCGCCCCACGAAGTACGGGGAATACACCGTAGTGGTCGGCGGCCTGAGCGACCTTGCCCAGGAACGTCAAATGTTTCGGCGCTGCCCCATCCTCGGCGGCCATTGTGCGAAGACTCCTTCCCGCTGACTCTCGAACACACACTCGGTGAAGGAATTGACCGAGGCGAATTCGGCAAGGAACCGCTCGATCACGGCGGCGAACAGATACATCCTTGCCGCCTCGAACGAGGCGTCGTCGAGCTTGATCCGGATGCGTATCCCGCGCGCGAACGCCAGGCGATCCTGACCGGGCACGCGGCGCGTGACCGGCTGCGATCGCACCGAAAGGATTCCGTCGATTTGCCGGCGCATGACTGGATCGTCGGCACGGCCGTAGAGGGCCAGATGGTCGCGCAGCAGCGATGGATCGTCATCATCCTCGCTCGCCAGGGTGGCATAGTTCGGCGTCAGATGGCCGATGACCCGCCAGGCGCCATCGTGCAGGCCAAGAGGCGGTTGCGGCCGGGTCGGCGCGCGGAGGACGCTCACGGCGCGCACGGGCCCACCGGCATGACTGAGGTCGCTGGCGCCTCCGAAGCGAAGCAGCTCGGGCAGCTCCCGGTTCGTCACCAAGGCGCGCACGGCCAATTCGTGGACGTCGTCGAGGCGCCCGGCGTCGCCCGGAGAGGTCAGGCTGATCCAGGTTTCGGTGCCGAGATAGTCGCTTCGCCGGCGCAGGCGCTGTTCCTTGGTCGACAACCGTCGTTGGCTGAGGCGCGGCACATAGAAAAGCGCCTCTCGCCAGTCGTAGAGCAAGGCGCCGAACGCGTAGAGCGGCGCCACCGGCCTGGGATCGGTATTGGATCGGCTGTAGGCGACGATTTCGGTGACCGACCAAACTTCGAAGTCGAGTGGTCGCGTGCGGTCGGGGACCAGCTGAAATTCATGGTCATAGGGTTTGATCTGGACCCGACCCAATTGCTTTTCGAACAAATTGACAGCCGGTGTCGCGAATAGGCGCAGATTGGCCGGCTTTACGGCCCCGGAAAGCGATGCTGCCGAGCGGCTGAAAAGGAACACGACATCACAGGCGTCCTGGCTCGTGGAAAACGCCTTCTCCAGATCGCGCAAGGCGAAAAACAGGAAGCGTTCCGGGCAGGCGAAATACTCGGAAAGCAGGCGATAGCCGGAAAAGGATCGACCCTCCGCGGGCAGCAGGGCGCAGTCGTCGTCGAAGCCGTATTGCTCCGGCGGGGGGAGGGGAATCCAACCCGCCTTGCCGGCGGCCGAGCCGGCCGAGCGCCCGATCACGGCCAGGGTCTCGCCGACGATCTGGCGGTAGAGTTCGCCAGGTAGGGTCTCCGATCCGGCCAGGAAAATCGGCAGCAACGGCGGCGCCACCTTCGCGAGCGGCGCGCCGCCGATGCTGGCGAAGCGCACACGCAAGCCCGCTTCGGCGCGAACGCCCGCCGCCTCGGCGAAAGCCGCCACTGCCGCGCGCGAGGGAAGATATTCCGTCTCGACGATCTTGAGCGGCCACAGGGTGACGTCCTGCCCGGTGCGAAAGGTGACGGTGGCCCCGTTCTGTTCCTTGGCCACCGCCGTCAATTCGTTCAGGCGCGGCATCTCGAAACCCTCGACGAGGGTCTGATCGCCTTCCTGCGGCTCGAACGCCGCCACGCACATCGACGGTGTCGGCGCCAAGTAGTGCGGCTGGATGGCGTGCAACAGATGTTGGGTGAAATCGGGAAACTGATCCTCAAGCTTCAGTTTCACGCGCGCGCCGAGGAAAGCGACACCCTCAAGCAGGCGTTCGACGTAGGGATCGGGATCGGTGGGGTTTTTCAGGCCCAGGCGGCCTGCGACGACCTCGTTTTCCTCGCCGAATTCACGCGCGGTTTCGCGCAGATAGGTGAGCTCCTCGTTGTAGGCGCGCAGGAGCCGCGGATCCATGTGCTACTCCCGCAAGGTCACGGCGGCGGTGTCCAGCTCAACGTCGGTCTTGAACTCTACCGGCATCGCCTGGACGGCGCTGGTGACATCGCTGCGGATCACATAGGTGACGGCGTTTTCGCGTTCCGGCGCGGGGATAGCCTCTACTTCGAGCTGAGCGGGATCCATGCGGGGTTCGAAGGCCCGAATGGCGTCGCGGATTTGCTTGGCGCGGCTTTGGATCACGCTTCGCGTCAGGGTCTTTCCTGCCAGATCACGCACGCCGTAGTTCAGGACCGATGTCTTGACCTCCGGATAGGGATCGAGGTCGTCCACCGACTCCAGGCTGGTGGTGTTCAAGATCCAGTTGAGCTCGCGCATCACGGTCGCGCGAAGCGCCCGCTCGTTGAAACGCTCGATATGCGGCACGGTGTAGAAGCGCATGGTGGAACGGCTGGCCTCGATGGCGCTCTTGGCCGAATCCGTTTCACGCAGGCCCTCGATTTCGAGGTCGGCGGCCAATTTATCGAACAGCGTCGGATTGATCCGGGACGGGGTCATGTTGGCGCGCGGAACGCGAGATGCCGAAGGGAGAGCAGGCCGACATCATCGCCGCCGCCGAGACTCCACTCGTGTTGGCCGAGGCCGGAGGAACCCCATGACTCGTCCCGCCAATCTGTCCGCCGCGCCATCCGCACGGCGGCGTCCTCCGCCGCCTCGCTGCCAGGGTAGCGCGTCGGTAGCATGGCGTTGACCGATTGGCCGGACCGGAACGCCACCTGAGCGGGCAACCAGACAAGATCGCGAAGATCGCGCGGCCCTTCGGACTCGATGCGTTCGACAGCGTCGAAAGGGACGAGACCCCAGCGGCCGGCGATGATGGCCTCGAACGCGGGGCCGAAACGGGCGTCGCCGTCGGCGATCCAATCGAATTCAACGCCATCGAGCGTTCCGGGTGTGTCCGGCGCCGCCGCGAATGCCTCTCGGCGGCGCTCCTCGGCTTCCGCCAGGCGCCCTTGCGCCTGAGCGCCCAGGGCGGAGGCGAGGTCCCCGGCCCACGGCGATCTGCTGACCAGGAGGGTCGGGGGTTCGTCTCCGGCGAATGTCCGGGCGCGGACAGTCTCGGCGTCGATGGCCAAATTGTAGTTGACCGCCAGCATCTGGGCTTCCGGCGATAGGCTAGCCAGCGTCCGCAGTTGGATCTTGGCCTTTTCCCATTGGCCCAACAGGCAAAGCAACTGGAACAGAAACATGCGAACGGCCTGATCCGCCGGCGCCTTCTTGGCCGTCTCGATCAGAGCGATTCGGGCGCCCTCCAGGTCACCCGCGCGAAATAGTTCGTCGGCGTCGGCCACGATGGTCTCCTTTGAGACGACGCCAGTCTTCCCTCACTACGAGGCGTGGGTGTTGGCCGCGATATCCCAACCCATGGTTGGCGAGGCGCCAGCGCCACCGGTCTCCAATTGTTCCTTGTAGGTGACGTTCACCGTGGAGAAGTTGAGGGTGACGTTCTCAGTCAGTCGGTCTTCGCTTCCGCTTCCGCCGGCCGTGACCGACGAGACAATCAGGTTCTTCATCTTGATCACTAAATATTCGAGCGGATGCTCTCCCGCCTTGCGGACGGTGAGTGTCGCCTCGGGGAAGTGCTTTCCGTTGCAGCAGGCGAGCATCAGGTCGGGCGACGACTTATCGACCCATTTGGTGAACGATAGATCTGAGACATTCACCTTGCCGGAGCCCTGGCCGCCGGTCGCATGGGCGCCGCCGCTGTTGTGCATGCTCCAACTCCAGTGGAGGACGTCGATCTCGTTCTTATGCGCCTGATCCTTGGCTTCGCCCTGGACGGAGCCGATCTTGATGAAAATGTCGACCGCCATGGCCGCTCCTCCGGGTTAGGGGGTTGGATTACGGTTTACGATGACTCTGCCAAGCCGACGCCTAGGCGGCGCTCTTGGGAAGACGGGAGACCATGCTCATCGACACGTCCATGCCCTCGAGCTGGTAGTGCGGCACAAAGTGGAAGATGCCTTTGTAGTAACCCGGGTTTTCCTCATCCGGGATGACCTGAACCTGGGCCGATTTGAGCGGTTTGCGGGCCTTGACGGATTCGTGTGAGACGTCGGGCTGGGAGTCGACATACTGCAGAATCCAGGATTGCAGATCGGCGGCCAGCTGAGGCGCCTCGCGGGTGCTTCCCACCCAGTCGCGCACCATGCACTTCAGATAGTGGGCGAACCGACAACTGGCGAAGATGTAAGGCAGGCGGGCCGAGAGATTGGCGCTCGCCGTGGCGTCCGGATTTTCGTAGGCCTTGGGTGAATGCAGGGTCTGGGCGCCAATGAAGGTGGCCTGATCGGTGTTTTTCCTGTGCACAAGAGCCATGATTCCGGCCTTGGAGAGTTCCGCCTCGCGACGATCGGAAATGGCGATCTCCGTCGGACATTTGGCGTCCATGCCGCCGTCATCGGTCGGGAACATCGCAGTTGGCAATTCTTCCACCGTGCCGCCCGATTCCACGCCACGAATGCGCGTACACCATCCCCAGGTCTTGAACGCCTCGGTGACGCGCACGCCCAGGGCGTAGGCGGCATTCAACCACAGATAATTATCGTGCTTGCCGCCGTCGGTTTCTTCCTCGAAGGCGAACTCCTCCACCGGGTCGGTATTGGCCCCGTAGAGCGGTCGGCCGAGGAAACGGGGCATCGTCAGCGCCATGTAGCGGCTATCGTTTGAATCTCGGAACGAACGCCAAGCCGTGTACTCGGCCGGCTCGAATTGCTTGGCGAGGTCGCGCGGATTGGACAGCTCTTGCCAGCTCTCCATACCCAAAAGCTGGGAGCTGGCGGCGGCGATGAATGGCGCGTGGGCGGCGGCGCCAATCTTGGCCAAGCCCTTCATCACCTCAATGTCGGGCCCGCTGTGATCGAACGAATAGTCGCACACGAAGGCCCCATAGGGTTGGCCGCCGAGTTGCCCGAATTCCGACTCGTAAATCTTCTTGAACAGCGGACTCTGATCCCAAGCCGTATCCCGGAATTGCCGAAGCATCTTGCGGGTTTCGTCCTTGGAGATGTTCATCACCCGGATCTTCAGATCCTTGCCGGTGGCCGTATTGCCGACGAGGTACCAGAGACCGCGCCAGGCAGACTCCAACTGTTGGTATTCCGGGTTGTGGATGATGAGATTGACCTGTTCGGTCAGCTTCCGATCGAGCGCCGCCCGCATGGCGTCGACGGTGGTGAACACATCATTGCCGATGATCTTGGCGTCAGCCAGGGCTTGCTGAGCCAGGGTCTGTACGGCCTGCTCGATGCGCGACTTGCGAGCGTCGTTCGAGGGACGGAACTCTTTCTTGAGCAGCGCCGAAAAATCGTCCAGGGCGACGGTTTCGGTCCCGCGTTCAGACCGTTCCTGCAGCACTTCAGCCATTACGCCCTCCACATCTAAGTTAGGCTCTAACCGTCGCTCGGCGCGTCGTCCTGCGCCGGCTTGGTCCCGGCGAGCGCTTTCAACAGGTCGGGGTCTTTGAGCACCTTGTCGAGTAGGCCCTGGGCGCCGTCTTTTCCGTCCATATAGGCCATGAGATCGTTCAATTGATTGCGCGCCTCAAGAAGTTTGGCGAGGGCTGGAACGTTCTTGGCGACGGCGCCGGGCGAGAAGTCATCCAAAGTTTTGAAATTCAGATCGACCGCCATCTTGCCTTCGCCTGTCAGTGTATTGTCGACGACGAAGGCCGCGCGCGGCGCAATGGATTCCATCTTTTGATCAAAATTGTCGATATCGACTTCCACGAAGTCGCGCTTGTCGAGCGTCTTCTTCTCGACATTAGATTTGCCGGAGAGGTCGGACAGCACGCCCATGACGAATGGCAGTTCCACCTTCTGCCGTGAGCCGAAGGTCTCGACCTCGTATTCGATATGAACGCGAGGGGCTCGATTTTCCTTGATGAAGCGTTGTCCGCCCTTAGCCATGCGACCTAACTCCCACCCCAAGACGCGCCATGGTGGCGCACGCGCCCGGTGTCCTTAGCATAGTCTAATTCAAACCCTCGCCAAGCCCCGTCACGAATACTCGTCCGGCTTCTTATAGGTCAGGACGCGGCGCGCCTCCTCGATACTATTGGGCGCGATGTCGGCGAGCACGCCCAGGAAGTCGAGGTTGATCCACTCGCGGGCGCGCTGGATAACCAGGGGTACGGGGCTGTGCGGTTCGCGACGGCGGTAGTAGTCGCCAATCGCCTCCAGCGCCTGCAACACATCCTCCCGACTGTCGATCCGTCCAGAAACGTTCGGAGTTGCGGTCGCGCCTACCTCCGCACCTTTAGGAGCGGCGCCGGCGGTTTTCGCCTCGGGGCTCTGCGCCGGAGGCGAGGCGGAAAACGCTAACACCGCGCGTTTCAGGCCGGCGAGCGCATCGTAAGTCGCCTTGAAGTTCGCACCCGTGTCGCCTTCGGCGTTGGCCATGAGCACGGTGTCAACTCGCCGAATGGCGCTGGCGATGACGTCGAACTGGGCGGCCGCGGCCGTCAAGGTCTCGTCGGGCGTATCGCTTAAGGCGGCGCGGAAACGATCATGGCCCTCCTGGGCTTCACCGCCGTCGCGGAATCGTTCGAAGTCGAGGCCCGTGAACGCCCCCAGCCTGGGATGCTCAACGATCTTGACCCCGCGCAGTGGGCCCAGGAAATCCGCGAAACTGGCCAGAGACTCGCAAGGTCCCTTGCGTCCCTGAAAGCCGTACTCATCCAGGGATGGATGCACGCTTTGCCAATAGGTTTCACAAAGGCCGGCCAGGAACTCCGCGCCGGCCGAGACCGTGGTCAGATCCCCCATCCAGGCGCCGGCCCGGCACAGGTAGACGGCGAGCCAGAGATCCTTGGTCTTCTGGCTCTGGTTCTCGATCAAGCGCATGACCGCGCGCCAATCCACCTCTGAAACGACCGCAACGCCGGTGGTTGCGTCAATCGACGCGGGCCGATCAAAAGCCTGATCGATCTCCACCCGGGCTGGATCGTAGGCGAGATCCGGTCCGGCCGGGGCTTCTTCCGACACCGGCGCCAGCAAGGTTTCCAGATCGAGCGCCATGGCGCGTCCCCCGAACGTCGGCTGCGGCGCGCCGACTGGTGGCACAGGGATGGGGCAGGCGGCGGCCCTTGGCAAGCGCGGGCCAACCAATTTTTGCCACGAAGTCCTCCGCTCGTGTAAACTTACACAGGCGTCGCATCCGCCAATGAAGAGTAGGGGAGGCCATGCCCACGGTCGATACTCGCGAAGCGACCATCCGCTTGCCCTTCGCGGGTAACGCGGTTCTAGAGAGCTTCAAATCCAGGGAAGCGCTGAGCGAGCTTTTCGTCATCGACGCATACGTCCGTTCGGACGAGGACATCGACTTTTTCCCTCACCTGGGCGTCACCGTGACCATAACCGTCCGGCGCGACGGCGAAGCGGCGCGCGAATTCAGCGGTCAGATCTGCGAGGCGGAGTATGTGGACACCAGCACCGCTGGATTTCGCTATCGCCTGACTCTGCGGCCCTGGTTCTTCAATCTCAGCCGCAACGCCGGCTACGCCATTTGGCAGGGCTTGACCGCGCTCGACATCATCAAGGAGACGCTTGAAGCGCGCGGTTGCAACGACGTCGACTACACCAAGCTCAACGACCAGACCGAGGAACGTGAATACTGCGTTCAATACGGTGAGAGCGATTTCGCGTTTCTCTCTCGGCTCATGGAACAGGAAGGAATTTACTATTTCTTCCGCCATGACGAGGGTCGGCACATCTTGGTGCTATGCAATGAGCGCGGGTCGCATCCGGACTACAAGGGCGACAGCCTGCCTTTCATCAGTCCCACGGGCGGCGCGCAAACCTACGACGCCCGGATATTGAGCTGGACCGAGCGCGTGGCCACCGCGGTCGTCGGTCAGGTGAGGTTGCGCGACTTCGATTTCGAAAAGCCGGATGCTCCCCTGGAGATGCTTTATACGAGGGGCGGCGAACGGCTACCGACAGAGATGGCCGAGGTCTATCGGTATCCCGGGGACTTTCTAAACAAT
>DATCEL010000240.1:0-2560 GCA_036510115.1 Caulobacteraceae bacterium | reverse complement strand
ACATGATGACACCGCGAATATCCTCGATCTCCGCGCGGGTGACGGGCTGGTGATAGGCGATAATCGCCAAAGTTTCGATGGCGGCACGCGACAGGCGCTTCTGTTCGGGCTTTTCCTTGCGCAGCAGGAAGGCCAGATCGCTGGCTGTGCGAAATTGATATTTTCCCGCGACACAGCAGAGGGTTACACCACGTTTCTCATATAATTGTTCAAGTGCGGCCAGCAGGCCGGGCACATCCGCGCCTTCCGGCAGCGATGTTGCCAGTGCTTTCGCGTCCAACGGTTCGCTGGCGGCGAACAGCAAAGCCTCGATCATCCGCTCGGCCGCGATCGCGCCGGTCACGCCGCCGCCTTGCGACCGCGTAGATAGACCTCCTCGAAGGCGAGAAGCTGCCGCGCGTCCAACTCTCCCTCGCGGACGAGTTCGAGGCTGGCCGAAAGGGTTGAAGCCACGCATGAGGCCCGGCTTGGACCGCCCGCCGCTTCGTCCGGCGCCACGCCGCTCAGCGGCGTCCAGCGGCGCAACCTCGGCAGCAGCGATCGAATGCGCTGGCGCGCCTCGTCGAGGCGATAGGTCTGCGCCGCCGGTGGGCTGTAGCGCAGTTCCTCGGCGCGCCGCCGTTGACTCACATAGGCCGCCATCAGCGCATACAGATCGCCCTCCAGGCGCGCGCTCGGGACGACGGCGATCGCGCCTGGGTCGCCGCGAACGAAGACGTCGCGGCCGAGGATCGGGCCGGCCTCGAGCGCCTCTGCGGCGCGGCGCATGGCGTCAAGCTTGGCGAGGCGGAAGGCCAGACGACCGGCTGTCTCTTCGGCGGGTAGCTCACCCTCGGCGATCGGTTGCGGCTTGGGCAAAAGAAGTCGGGATTTCAAATAAGTGAGCCACGCCGCCATCACCAGATAGTCCGCCGCCACGGCAAATCGCCGACGCCGCGCTTCACGCAGGAAGGTCAGATACTGATCCGCCAAGCGGGCGACCGACAGCTTCAGCAGATCGACCTTCTGGGCGCGGGCCAGAGCCAGGAGCAGATCGAGGGGGCCCTCGTAGCCGTCCAGATCGACAATCAGGGCTTCGCCGTCCAGCGCGGCGTCCGCGGCGGCGGCGAATTCAATCGAGGATTGGAACGCAAAGCTCATGCGGCGAATCTCATGTCGAACGCCGCGTCGAAACGGCGACGGGCGCTCCCTTGGTCGAATGATTCGGGCTCCGCGGCCACCCGCTCCAGCGCGGCGCTCGCCCGGACGGCGGACTCGCCCGCCAACGGGCGCGCCGCGGCCGCGACTTCGGCCATTTCACGCGGATCGCCGTTGCAATGAAGAACGACATCGCAGCCCGCTTCGAGACTGGCGACGGTTCGTTCGGCGAATGTCCCCCCGAGCGCGCGCATGGAGAGGTCGTCGGTCATCAACAGACCCGAAAAGCCGATCCGGTCGCGGATCACCTCGCCAATGACGATCGGCGAGACAGTCGCCGGTCGCTCAGGGTCGATGGCCCGGAAGACAACGTGAGCGGTCATGGCCATGGGCGCGTCCGCCAGCGCCCGGAAAGGCGCGAAATCCATGGCTTCGAGCTCGGTGATGTCGGCCTCCACCGCCGGCAGCTCGAGATGGCTGTCGGCCAGAGCGCGCCCGTGGCCGGGAATATGTTTGATCACCGGCGCGACGCCGCCCGCCATCAGGCCCTCGGCGGTGACTCGCCCGAGGAGCGCGACCAGATCTGGCCCATCTCCGTAAGCGCGGTCGCCGATGATATCGTGGGCGCCGGGCGCGGGAACATCGAGCACCGGCGCGCAATCGACGTTGATCCCCAGGGCGTGAAGATCGTGCGCGATCAGGCGCGCGCCCAACCAGGCCATTTCACAGGCGAGTGTCGGATCGTCGGCGGCCAGCCGCGCGAACGCCCTCGCCGGCGGATAGGCTCGCCAGTGCGGCGCGCCCAGGCGCGCGACCCGGCCGCCTTCCTGATCGACAAGCACCGGGGCGTCGTGGCGGCCGACCGTGGCCCGCAGATCGCGGACTAACCGCCTTACCTGGTCGGGGTTGCCGATATTACGCCCGAAGAGAATGAAGCCCCACGGCTGGGCTTCACGGAAGAAGGCCGCCTCATCGTCGCCGAGCGCCGGTCCGGCGCAACCGAAGATGGTCGCGATGGTCACCTAACGAAACAGGTCCTCCCAGCAGCGGTGAGCTTGGCGCACATGGCTTGAGCCGAAGCGCGAGACTCGAACCCGGTGACCGCGACCCGGTAGAGCGTGGCGCCGTCCTTGGTCATCTGGGCCACGTGCTTGCCCTTGCCGGCCATTTCGGGGGCGATGCCGGCGGCGGAAGTCCAGCTCTTGTCGGCCAGTGCGGCGGAAGAAAACGCTCCGATCTGAACCGCGAAACCAGAACCGGATGTCTTGGCCGGGACCGCCTTGGCGACGACCGCCGGTTTGGTCGCCGTCTTGGACCCGGCGTCGGCAAGCAGGCTGTCGATCGAGGCGGTCTTGACCGGCTTCACGCGTGGCGCCGGCGTGGCGGCTACGACCGACGCGGATGTCGCGCCGGCGGCGAGCGG